>NZ_JBRRBV010000011.1:0-149158 GCF_056756445.1 Stenotrophomonas sp. STEN225
GGCTGGCGCCTTGTCCCATCGGGACGAGTGCGACTCTCCAAAAGCCTCCCTGGTGAAATTAGCGCTGTGGAACCACCCGATCCCATCCCGAACTCGGAAGTGAAACGCAGCTGCGCCGATGGTAGTGTGGCTCAAGCCATGCGAGAGTAGGTCATCGCCAGGGTTTATACCCAAAACCCCGCTGCTCACGCAGCGGGGTTTTTCTTTATGCGTTTCAACAGCCGATGTTTCAGCCGGCGTTGTCGTGCCCCAGAAACGGCTGGATCACTGCCGCGATCTGCGCAGGCGCTTCCATATGCAGGTGATGGTTGCCCGGAAACACGGCCAGGCGCCCGTCGCGCAGGTGCTGCAGTCGCTCGCTGCGCATCGGCTCGGGATAGTACGACTGCGCGGGAGTCGCGTAGATCACCTGCGTAGGGCAGGCGATGGCCTGCAGCAGGTTGTCGATCTGGCCCTCGCTGAGCCGGATGGCGGTGGGCAGCATCAGGCGCGGATCGCTGCACCAGCGATAGCCGCCCTCTACGGGTTCGACCCCGCGCTCGACCAGCAGGCGCGCGCAGCCTTCACTGAGCTGGTTGGTCATCATCCGCGCGCGGATCGGCGCGGCAAGATCGGGAAAGACCCTGAGCTGCTTGCGCGATAGCGCGCGCGTGGCAGTCACATGCTCACGCAGCCGATGCGCGGTGTCCTCTTCCGGTCCCCGCAGGCCACCCAGCGCTTCGATGGCGACCAGGCGTTCGATGCGGTCACTGACCGCCGCAGTGAGGCTGGCGATGCCCGCGCCCATCGAGTGGCCGAGCAGGCTGAAACGCTCCCAGCCCAGCGCGTCGGCCACGTCAAGCACGTGGCAGATCGCGGCAGCGGTGGTGTAGCTGGCGCCGGCCGGGAGATGGGCGCTGTGGCCATGGCCAGGCAGGTCGATGGCCACCAGATCCAGATGGGGCAGATGCGGTGCGAGTGGCACGAAGCTGGCGGCGTTATCCAGCCATCCGTGCAGGGCGAGCACACGCGGGCCGTCCCCGTGATTGCGCAGGCCGGCCACGCGCGCGCCGCCGACCTCGAGTTCGAACCCCTGCAGGCTCATGCCAGCGAGGCCACGGCCAGCCGCGCCAACGCACGCGCGTGCTCGGATCCATCGTTGAGACAGGGGATGTAACGCATCCGTGCGCCGCGTTCGGCGAGGGTTTCAGTGAACCCCATCTCGACTTCTTCCAGCGTTTCCAGGCAGTCGGTGGCAAAGCCGGGGCAGACCACGTCGATCTGCTTCACGCCGGCCTCGGCCAGCGCCCACAGGCTGGGTTCGGCGTACGGCTGCAACCAGCGCTCGCGCCCGAATCGCGACTGGTAGCCGAGCTGCCACTCGCTACGATCCAGGCCCAGCGCATTGGCGATCGCCTGCGCACTGGCTTCGCAGCGCTGCGGATAGGGATCACCGCCATCGGCCAGGCGCTGTGGAATGCCGTGGAAGGAGAACATCAACCTCTGACCACGGCCATGCGCCTGCCAGTAGCGCTGGATGGAGGCTGCCACGGCCGCGACCCAGTCCGGGTCGACCGAGTAGTCCTGTACCAGGCTGACCGTGATGGCCGGATTCCTGCGCTGCCAGGCATCGACACGATCCTCCACCGATGCGGTGGTGGTGGTCGAGTACTGGGGATAGAGCGGCAGCACGACGATGCGCCGCACGCCTTCCGCCGCCAGCCGGTCCAGTTCCGCGGTCAATGCGGGTTCGCCATAGCGCATCGCATGGCGCACGCGCAGGGTCGGCAGCAGAGCTTGCATGGCCTGCGCCAGCCGCCGGGTATGGACCATCAGCGGCGAGCCCTCGGGCAGCCAGACCTGGGCGTACTTGGCGGCCGAGCGGCCGCTGCGCAATGGCAGGATCAGGCCGCGCAGCAGCGGCTGCCACAGCAGCGCCGGAATCGACACCACGCGCGGGTCGGACAGGAACTCAGCCAGGTAACGGCGTACGGCGGGGGCCGTCGGCGTCTCGGGCGTGCCTAGGTTGACCGCCAGCACGGCGGTATCGGGTGCGTCGAGCATGGGTCTCATTGTCGCCGATCTGCCGCTGTATCGGGATGCAGGATCTGCATCGCAGGCATAGTCATCTCCGATGCGGGACCGATGACGCTCATTGCCGATTCATCACAACACTACTAATTTCAGTCACTTGCTATATCTTCCTATGGACTGACTTCTGGAGCCTGCCATGCGTCGCCCGATCCAAGCCCTGCTGATCGCTGCCAGCCTGCTGTCCAGCCAGGCCATGGCCGGGCCGCAGGAAGACCAGCGCGCCCGCAACGCGGTGCGTGTGCTGGCTGAAATCCAGGAAATCCCTGAGCAGGGGATTCCGGACAAATTGCTCGACGAAGGCCGCGCGGTCATCGTCATTCCCGACACGATCAAGGCAGGCCTGGTCATTGGTGGCCGCCGTGGACATGGCCTGATGTCGGTCCGCATGCCGAACGGCGCCTGGTCCAACCCGGTCTTCGTCAAGCTCACCGGCGGCAGCATTGGCTTCCAGGCCGGCGTGCAGTCATCAGACGTGGTGCTGGTGTTCCGCAACGACCGCAGCCTGGACAACCTGGTCAACGGCAAGTTCACCCTGGGCGCCGATGCCGGTGTGGCGGCCGGTCCGGTCGGCCGCAATGCGGCCGCGGCCACCGACGGCCAGCTCAAGGCCGAAATCTGGTCGTGGTCGCGTGCGCGTGGCCTGTTCGCCGGCGTCGCCCTGGACGGTGCGGTGCTGCAGATCGACGATGCCGCCAACCTTGACGCCTATGGCAGCAACACCACGCCGCGCATGATCTTCGAGGGCCGGGCAGCAGGTGCGCCGTCGATGGATGTGGTTGCCTTCCGTGATCGCCTGGAGGAGGCGACCTATGCCGCGCGCAACAACCGCAGTGGCAATGGTGGCACGGCCTCGCGTCCGGCTCCGGCGCCGACGGTCGCACCGCCGCCTGTTCAGGCAGCCCCGGCGGTCCCGGCGGAAGCCACCACCGCGCCCCTGCAGAACGTGCCGCAGAACCCGCCGCCACAGCAGCAGGGCTTCCAGCCGGTCAATGAAGGCGAAATCCGCACGGAGACGCTGGGCGGGAACTGACTTTCGTCACGCGCGCCGGCTAACGGCCGGTGCGCTATGCTCGACAGCCTGATCACTAACGTAACGAGCGTCTTTATGGGCAGTTTCAGCATCTGGCATTGGTTGGTCGTGCTGGCCATCGTCCTGCTGGTGTTCGGCACCAAGCGTCTGACCAGCGGCGCCAAGGACCTCGGTTCGGCGGTCAAGGAATTCAAGAAGGGCATGCGCGACGAGGACAAGCCGAACGCGCAGCTGGGCGATGAGACGCGCAGCCAGGACGCCTCGCGCACCGCGCAGGACGAGCACGACCGCAACGCACGCTGATCCGGAGCGGTCGCGGTGTTTGATATCGGCTTCAGCGAACTGCTGGTCATTGCGGTGGTCGCCCTGGTGGTGCTCGGTCCCGAGCGTCTGCCCAAGGCGGCCCGTTTTGCCGGCCTGTGGGTCCGTCGTGCCCGCAATCAGTGGGACTCGGTGAAACAGGAACTGGAGCGCGAACTGCAGGCCGAAGAGATCAAGCGGCAGATGCAGGACGTGCGGCAGGGCATGCAGGACACCGAGAACCAGTTGCGTGCCAGCGGCGAGGCGATCCGGCGCGAAGCCGCGCAGGCACAGCAGCAGGGTGATGCGCTGGCGCAGGAGACGCGGGCACCGGCGCCGGCGGACCTGCCGCCGCATGTCAGCCAGGCACAGCAGGCTGCGCCTCCCGCGTCCATGGGCGACGGCACTGCGGCCGATGCCGGCGGGGCGTCCGCTGCATCCGCAGCGGATGTAGACGACACCCGTCCGGTGCCAGCGTCGCAGAGCGAGGAGCGCGGCCGATGAGCGAACAGGATTTCGGCGAGAGCTCGCTGGTTGAGCATCTGGTGGAGCTTCGCGGCCGCCTGGTGCGTGCGCTGCTGGGCCTGGGCGTGGTGCTGCTGGCACTGCTGCCCTTTACCCAGAAGTTGTACAACGCGCTAGCCGAACCGCTGGTCTCGCAGCTGCCGAACGGCCAGACGATGATCGCCACCAACCCGGCCGGCGCCTTCTTCGCTCCGTTGAAGCTGACCTTCTTCGTCGCGCTGTTCGTGGCGGTGCCGTGGCTGCTGTACCAGTTGTGGGCCTTCGTCGCGCCGGGACTGTATGCCCGCGAAAAACGCCTGGCGGTGCCCCTGCTGGTGTCGTCGGTGCTGCTTTTCTACACCGGTTGCGCCTTCGCGTATTTCCTGGTGTTGCCGGCGGTGTTCCACTTCCTCACCACCTTCAGCCCCGATGTGATCGCGATCACTCCGGATGCCAACGCTTACCTGGATTTCGTGCTGGCGATCTTCTTCGCCTTCGGTGGCAGCTTCGAGCTGCCGGTGGCGATGGTGATCCTGGTACTGCTGGGATGGGTGACGCCGCAGCAGTTCAAGGAGGGCCGTGGCTACGCGATCGTGGGCATCTTCGTGGTGGCGGCCGTGCTGACGCCGCCGGACGTGGTCTCGCAGCTGATGCTGGCGATCCCGATGTGCCTGCTGTACGAACTGGGCATCCATGCCGCGCGATGGCTGGTGCCGTCCTCGGTGGTGAAGAAGCCCGCCGCGTGATGCGGCAGCGCCGGGCCATGCCCGGCATGGGTAGAGCCCGCCGGGCATGGCCCGGCGCTACCGTTGGGCGTGCTCAGGCGTGGAAGACGTCGTTCGCCGGCGGCGTGGCCGGAACCGGCGGAGCGCCACGGCTGCCACGGTGCACGAACATCTGCTTCCAGGCGGCATACACCGCGCCGACGTACAGCGGCATCACCACGGTGGTCAGCAGCAGCTGTGCGATGAACACAGCCACCATCTGCCCCCCCAGCAGCATCGCGATCTGGATCACGATCACGAACAGGATGTAGCCGCAGAAGGCGGCGATCACGCCGAGCACGGCGAACACCGCCATCGCCGCGATGTTCTCGATGCAGCCCTGCAGGCTCAGGCGCAGCGCGTGCATGCCGCTCTGCTTGTCGAACACCACCAGCGCTGGCTGGGTGAACATCGCCAGGGTCAGGGCGATGGCGGTCACGAACACCAGCAGCATCCACAGTGCGATGCGCGTGGCCGGCAGCTGGGCGACCAGTTCGGCGGCGGCTTCGGGGCTGACCTGCTGGTTGCTGCGGGCGATCTCTTCCATCCGTGCCATGACGTCGCTGAAGGCGGCGAAGCCTTCGCGACCGATCATCAGGTACAGCAGCACGCCCAGCAGCAGGACCACCAGCACCTGGATCGCCAGCGGCACCAGCAGGTGGCTGACGCGGTGGTCACGGATCGGCTGCAGCAGGTGGGTGACGAGGCCGGGCCGGCCATCGTCGATCTCGCCCATGGCGTACAGCATGCCGCCGAACATGATCGGCGAGACGGCCAGGGTCATCAGCTGCACGGCCAGACCGAGCGCGCCGGGCACCAGGGTGGACAGCAGGGTGACCACCCAGCTGACCAGCATCCAGGTCAGGCCGATCCGCGCCAGCTGCAGCGGTGCACGCCGGTACAGGGAGAACGTATCCAGCAACCACTGGGCGCCCGCCGAGGCCGGCAGCTTGCGAATCTCTTTCATGGACATCCGGAGAGGACAGAAGGGGAGCGGGCAGTACCCGCGCCGCCGATTATCCCTGTTTTGCCGCCGGCTGGGCTGAAGACTGCCGTGCCTGGCGGACGAAACGGCGCAGCAGCTGCCGGGCCAGGGGGGCGGCGCTGACCGCGCGCTCGATGCTGCGGGCGCAGCCACCATGGCGGCCGATGCAGTCGGCCCGCGCACGCACGTAGCCGCGCATGTGGTGGGTGGCGAACTCGGGATGGAACTGCACGCCCCACGCCTGCCGGCCCCAGCGGAAGGCATGGCAGCCATCCTGCGGCGACCGTGCCAGCACGGCGGCCCCCTCGGGGGCACGCAGTACGGTCTGCAGATGGGTCGCGTGTGCCGCGAAATGCTGCGGCAGCCCCTGGAACAGGGGGTCCTGTGCTGCCTGCGGCTGCAGCTCCAGTTCAATGGTGCCCGACTCGCGTCCGGCCGGGTTGTAGGCCACTTCGCCGCCCAGCGCATGCGCCAGCAGCTGGTGCCCGTAGCAGATGCCGAACACCGGCACGTCATCGTGGGCGGCCTGCCGCAGCCACGCCGCGCTGCGCTCGCTCCAGTCGGCGTGGTCGGTGACGAAAGCGGCCGAGCCGGTCACCATCACCCCGGCGAACGCGCGCGGGTCGGGCAGGACGCCGCCGTGTTCGACATCGACCACCACCGTCTCGTGTTCTTCCAGGCCGGCGGCGACGCGGATCCAGTGCGGGAAACGCCCATAACGACGCAGCGAGGGCACTGGACGGCCGGTTTCAAGAATCAGGAAGGGCGCTGGGTTCATCCGGGGGCGGCAGGACAGACAGGACTTCCTCGATTGTAGTCAGCCCCTGCGCCACCTTTTCAAGCCCCGCCTGGCGCAGGGTCCGCAGGCCCTCGGCACGGGCGGCACGGCTGAAACCGGCCAGATCCATGTCGGCGCGGATCTGCGCGCGAAGCCGCGAACCCAATGGCAGCAACTCATACAGGCCGATGCGGCCGAGGAAACCGGTGCGCCGGCACTCCAGGCAACCGACCGGCCGACAGGGCGTGGCGGCATCTGGATATGCGGCATGGCTATCAGCCAGTACCGCCCAATCGGCGGCACCGAGCGTATGCGGCTGCTTGCAGTGCGGGCACAGGGTGCGCACCAGGCGCTGGGCGAGGATGCCGTTGACGGTGGAGGCCAGCAGGTAATGCGGCACGCCCAGGTCGAGCAGGCGGGTGATGGCCGAGGGGGCGTCGTTGGTGTGCAGGGTGGACAGCACCAGATGGCCCGTCAGCGACGCCTGTACCGCCATCTGCGCGGTTTCCAGGTCGCGGATCTCGCCGATCATGATGATGTCCGGATCCTGCCGCAGCAGGGTGCGTACGCCGCTGGCGAAGTCCAGGTCGATGTTGGTCTGCACCTGCATCTGGTTGAACTCCGGCGCGATCATCTCGATCGGATCCTCCACCGTGCACACGTTCACGTCCGGGGTGGCCAGGCGCTTGAGCGTGGAGTAGAGGGTGGTGGTCTTGCCGGAGCCGGTCGGGCCGGTCACCAGCACGATGCCGTGCGGACGCTCGACCAGGGCGTTCCAGCCGGCAGCCTCCTGCGGGCTGAAACCCAGCTGGTCGATGCTCTTGAACGCCGCATCCGGGTCGAAGATGCGCATCACGCACTTCTCGCCGAACGCTGTGGGCATGGTCGACAGGCGCATTTCCACCTCGCGCCCACCCGGTGACCGGGTCTTGATGCGGCCATCCTGCGGCCGGCGACGCTCGGCCAGGTCCATGCGGCCCAGCACCTTGATGCGGCTGACCACGGCGGTCATCACCGCCGGAGGCACCTCGAACACCTTGTGCAGCACGCCATCGATGCGGAACCGCATGCGGCCCATGTCGCGGCGCGGTTCCAGGTGGATGTCCGACGCACGCTGCTCATAGGCGTACTGCAGCAGCCAGTCGACGATGTGCACGATGTGCTGGTCGTCGGCATTGACGTCGCCGGTGCGGCCGAGCTCGACCAGCTGCTCGAAGCTGGGCAGGGCGGTGTTCACCTCGCCGCGCACGTCGCCGCGCGCGCCACGCACCGAGCGCGTGACGCCGTAGAACTCCATGGTGTAGCGGTGCAGGTCCAGCGGATTGACCACGGCCAGCTCGATGCGGCGGCGGGTCAGGTGCTGCAGGTCGCGGCGCCATTCCTGTACCAGCGGTTCGCTGGTGGCCACCAGCACGCGTTCGGCGTCCACCGCCAGTGGCAGGAAGCGATGGCGGCGCGCATAGGCGTGCGAAACCAGGGCCGTGACCGCCGCCACATCGACGCGGGTCGGGTCGATGCGCAGGTAGCGGGTGCCGGTGCGCCGCGCCAACCACTCGGTGAGGCGTTCCAGGGTCAGTTCTCCGCCGTCGCTGGCGGCAAGCTTGAGGTTGGACAGCAGTACCAGCGGATGGACTTCACTGGCGTTGCGGGCGCCCTGCGCGGAAAACCGCACGCGCTCGCGGTCCTGCCCGGCCACCAGGCCATCGGCCAGCAGTGCGGCCGAGACCTGTTCAAACAGCAGGCGGCCCCACGGCAGCGGTACCGCGCCGGGCTCGCCGGGCGTGCCCGCCGGCAGCCGATGTTCCATCTGCCTGCTCCTCCCGGGTACGGAATGCCCCGCAGGTCGGCCGTTATACTAGCGCACCCCCTTGCCGGCCAAGAATCGTCCGCATGTCCGCGACCCCGACCGTTCCGATCACCTTCCAGGGCCTGATCCAGACCCTGAACCAGTTCTGGGCCCAGCAGGGCTGCGTGCTCATCCAGCCGCTCGACCTGGAGGTGGGCGCCGGTACGTTCCACCCGGCGACCTTCCTGCGTGCGATCGGTCCGGAAGGCTGGAACGCGGCCTACGTGCAGCCCTCGCGCCGTCCCACCGACGGCCGTTACGGCGAGAACCCGAACCGCCTGCAGCGCTATTACCAGTACCAGGTGGCGATGAAGCCGGCGCCGGACAACATCCAGCAGCTGTACCTGGATTCGCTGCAGGCGCTGGGCATCGACCCGCTGGTGCACGACCTGCGCTTCGTCGAGGACAACTGGGAGTCGCCGACCCTGGGTGCCTGGGGCCTGGGCTGGGAGGTCTGGCTCAACGGCATGGAAGTGACCCAGTTCACCTACTTCCAGCAGGCCGGTGGCCTGGAGTGCCGTCCGGTGCTGGGCGAGATCACCTACGGTCTCGAGCGCCTGTGCATGTACCTGCAGAACTGCGACAACGTCTACGACCTGGTGTGGACCTACGGGCCGGACGGGCAGCCGGTGACCTACGGTGACGTCTATCACCAGAACGAGGTGGAGCAGAGCACCTACAACTTCGAGCATGCCGACGTGGAAGAAATGTTCCACCGCTTCGACGCCTGCGAGCGCGAGGCGCAGAAGCTGGTCGAAGTGGGCCTGCCGCTGCCGGCCTACGAGCAGGTGATGAAGGCCAGCCACACGTTCAACCTGCTGGATGCGCGCCGCGCCATCAGCGTGACCGAACGCCAACGCTACATCCTGCGCGTGCGTGCGCTGGCCCAGGCGGTGGCCCGGGCCTACTACGAGCAGCGCGAGAAGCTGGGCTTCCCGGGCGCGAAGAAAGCCTGACGGCCGCTCTCCCACCCTGCTTTTCATCACCCCCGGGGCGCCGGACGCGTTGCGCGCTGCGCCCCCCACCACAGGATCGAACCGATGAGCCAATTGTCCCCCCTGCTGATCGAACTGGGCACCGAGGAGTTGCCGGTCAAGGCGCTGCCGGGCCTGGCCCAGGCGTTTTTCGACGGTGTTGTCGAAGGCCTGCGCAAGCGCGGCATTGCGCTGGACACGGGCGATGCACGTCCGCTGTCCACCCCGCGCCGGTTGGCCGTGCTGCTGCCGGGCGTCGGCCTGGAACAGCCGGAGCAGCACAGCGAAGTGCTGGGCCCGTACCTGAACATCGCGCTGGATGCCGAAGGCCAGCCGACCAAGGCATTGCAGGGCTTCGCCGCCAAGGCCGGCATCGACTGGACCGCGCTGGAGAAGACCACCGACAACAAGGGTGAGCGTTTCGTGCATCGCGCGGTGACGCCGGGCGCGAGCACCGCCGATCTGCTGCCCGAGATCCTGCGCGAGGCCATCGCCGCCATGCCGATCCCCAAGCCGATGCGCTGGGGCGACCACCCGTGGGGCTTCGCGCGGCCGGTGCATTGGCTGGTGCTGCTGCACGGCAAGGACGTGGTCGCGGCCGAGGTGTTCGGCCTCAAGGCCGACCGCATGAGCCGTGGCCATCGCTTCCACCATGACAAGACCGTGTGGCTGACCCAGCCGCAGGACTACGTCGAATCGCTGCGCGCGGCCCATGTGCTGGTCGACCCGGCCGAGCGCCGCGCGCGCATCGTCGCCGAGGTCGAAGCCGCCGCCGGCAAGGCTGGCGGCAGTGCGCGCATCACCGAGGACAATCTTGAGCAGGTGGTGAACCTGGTCGAGTGGCCCTCGGCAGTGCTGTGCAGCTTCGAGCGCGCCTTCCTGGCCGTGCCGCAGGAAGCGTTGATCGAAACGATGGAGATCAACCAGAAGTTCTTCCCGGTGCTGGATGACGCGGGCACGCTGACCGAGCAGTTCATCGGCATCGCCAACATCGAGTCGAAGGATGTGGCCGAAGTGGCCAAGGGCTACGAACGCGTGATCCGCCCGCGCTTCGCCGATGCCAAGTTCTTCTTCGATGAAGACCTGAAGCAGGGGCTGGCCGCGATGGGCGAGGGCCTGAAGACCGTGACCTACCAGGCCAAGCTGGGCAGCGTGGCGGACAAGGTCGCGCGCGTGGCGGCGCTGGCCGAAGCGGTTGCCGTGCAGGTGGGTGCCGATCCGGTGCAGGCCCGCCGCAGCGCGGAGTTGGCCAAGAACGACCTGCAGTCGCGCATGGTCAACGAGTTCCCGGAACTGCAGGGCATCGCCGGCCGCCATTACGCGGTGGCGGGCGGAGAATCGCCGGACGTGGCGCTGGCCCTCGACGAGGCGTACCAGCCGCGCTTCGGTGGCGATGACATCGCGCTGTCGCCGCTGGGCAAGGTGCTGGCCATCGCCGAGCGTGTGGACACACTGGCCGGCGGGTTCGCGGCGGGCCTGAAGCCGACCGGCAACAAGGATCCCTTTGCCCTGCGCCGCAACGCACTGGGCCTGGCCCGTACGATCATCGAGAGTGGCTTCGAGCTGGACCTGCGCGCGCTGCTGGCCAGCGCCAACCAGGGCCTGGCTGCGCGTGGCGTGCAGGCCGATGTGGGTGAGCTGTACGACTTCATCCTGGATCGCCTGAAGGGCTATTACGCCGACAAGGGCGTGCCGGCCACCCACTTCAACGCGGTCGCCGAACTGAAGCCGGCGTCGCTGTACGACTTCGATCGCCGCCTCGACGCGATCGGCACGTTTGCAGCGCTGCCCGAGGCCGAGGCCCTGGCCGCCGCGAACAAGCGCATCCGCAACATCCTCCGTAAGGCTGAAGGCGACATTCCGGGCCAGATCGACCCGTCGCTGCTGCAGGAGGAGGCCGAGCGCGCGCTGGCCGAAGCCGTCACCGCCGCCATCGACGACACGGGCGCCAGCCTGCATCAGAAGGACTACGTGGCCGTGCTGGCCCGCCTGGCCCGCCTGCGCCCGCAGGTCGATGCATTCTTCGATGGTGTGATGGTCAATGCCGAAGACCCCGCACTGCGCGGCAATCGCCTGGCGCTGCTGACCCTGCTGGGCGAGCGACTGGGCAAGGTCGCCGCGATCGAGCATCTGTCGAGCTGAGTGGTCACGCCGGGCCACGCCCGGCGAACGCGCGGTGTGGTGCTGGAAGAAGCCGCCGGGCATGGCCCGGCGTTACCGACATCATGCGGATGATGTCGGTAACGCGTATTTTGACCGCCACTTAACAACCGATGCCTGAAGGCGTGATGCATTTCGCATCGTCACGTTGGGTCGGTATGCTGTGCCGCATGCAGCCAAAGAAATACGCCCTGCCGCTGATGGTCCTGTCGCTGGTCGCCACCCCCGTGGCCCACGCGCGCGGCACCATCGACAAGGTGGACATCAAGGGATTGGACAAGGGCGACGACGCCGCGATCATCGAGAACATCCAGGAATCGCTCACGCTGTACGACACGATCGGCAAGGAGCAGGGTGAATCGCGGCTGGAGTACCTGCTGTCACAGGCCGAGCGGCAGACCCGGCAGGCGTTGGAGCCGTTCGGGTACTACAACCCGGTGATCACGGTGGAGGCGCCGCGCCAGGACGAGCATGTGCAGGTGCTGATCCACGTCGACAAGGGCACGCCGGTGACGGTGCGGCGCGAGCACATCGACATCACCGGCCCGGCCATGTACGACCAGTACCTGCAGGATGACCTGACCGCCTTCAAGCCGCGCAAGGGCCAGCGTTTCGAACATACCCAGTACGAAGCCAGCAAGATCACCATCACCCGCCGCCTGGCCGAGCGTGGCTACTTCGATGCCGATTACACCCAGCGCCAGGTACAGATCACCCGCGCCGACAACGCCGCGGACATCGACCTGACCTGGGACAGCGGCCGCCGCTACAACATGGGCCCGGTCCGGTTCGAGCAGGATTACTTCGTCGACAAGCTGTTCGATCCGCTGGTGTACTGGGAACAGGGCAGCTACTACCACGAAGGCAAGCTGGACCGGCTGCGCGAGTCGCTGACCAAGCTCGACTACTTCAGCGTGATCGACATCCAGCCGCGGCCGGACCAGGCCGACGACAATGGTGAGGTGCCGGTCGACGTCAAGCTGACCCGTGCCAAGCGCACGATCTACACCGCGGGCCTGAGCTACGGCAGCGAGAGTGGTCCCGGTGTACGCGGCGGTGTCGAGCGGCGGTTCCTCAACAACCGCGGCCACAAGATGAACACCCAGCTGGACTATGCGCAGAAGCGCAAGAGCCTGGTGACCAGCTACCGGATTCCCGCGTTCGCCTGGCTTGATGGCTGGTATACCTTCGCCGCCAGCGCCTACGACGAGCAGACCGACTACATCGACCTGCGCAACTTCAAGCTGATCGCCAGCCGCAGCGGCGAGATCAACGAATACTGGACCGCGATCGCGTCGGTCAACGCGCTGCGCGAGCGCTGGCGCTATGCATCGGGTACCGAGTTCACCGACGCGGTCTACAACACCTCCACGCTGGTCTATCCGCAGCTGGTGGCCGACTACGTCAATGTCGATGACGAGATGTTCCCGCGCAAAGGCATCAGCGGCACGGCCACCGTGCGCGCGGGCGTTGAAGGCGCCGGTTCCGATACCAGCTTCGTGCAGGCCAATGCCGTGCTTCGCTGGTACGTTCCGGTGGGCGAAAGCAACCGCCTGATCCTGCGTGGCGAGGGGGGCACCACCTGGACCAGCGATCTGGTGGCGATGCCACCCAGCCTGCGCTACTTCGCTGGCGGTGACCGCAGCATCCGTGGCTATGCCTACCGCGAGGTGGGCCCGCGCACGCCCGCGCCGGACAAGTACGCGCTGGGTGCCAAGAACCTGGTGATCGGCTCGGCCGAGTACGAGCACTACTTCAACGGTGGCCCCTGGGGTGCGGCGGTATTCGTCGATACCGGCAGTGCCTTCGACAACACCATCGACCTGCATACCGGTGTGGGCTTCGGCGTGCGCTGGAAGTCGCCGGTGGGCCCGGTGCGCATCGACGTGGCCCACGGCCTGAACAACCCGGATTCGCAGTTCCAGCTGTATCTGAATATCGGAGCGGACCTGTGAGCACGCCCGCACAGACCCCGGGAACACCGCCGCCGCGCGTGCGCTTCTATCGCCGCCGCCGCTTCTGGGCATGGTCCGGCGTGGGCGTGCTGGGTCTGGTCCTGCTCGGCCTGCTGCTGCTGTACTGGCTGCTGCAGACCGTGGCCGGCCGTGACGTGCTGCTGGCGCAGGTGGTCGCGCGCCTGCCGGTGGGTGCCAGCTTCACCTGGGACAAGGTGGAAGGACCGGTGGCCGGCCCGCTGACGCTCCACAACGTCGACTTCCGCTATGACGACATCCACTTCCATGCCGAGCGCGCGTACCTGGAGCCGGACCTGCGCCCGCTGCTGGGCCGCAAACTGCTGCTCGACAGGCTGGAACTGACCAATGCCTCGCTGAACCTGGCCAAGAGCGAGGAGCCGTTCAAGCTGCCGTCGTGGCCGGACTCGCTGCCGCAGATCGAGATGCCGCTGGCCATCCAGGCCGACGCCATCGCCATCGACGGTTTCCGGGTGACCCAGGCCGGTGAACCGGTGATCGACATCAGCCGCGTGCGCGGCGGCGTGGAAATCGCCAACGGCGAATTCCAGGCGCGCGCGCTGGTCGTGGACAGCGATATGGGCAACTTCACCGCCCAGGGCCGCTACATCCCGGCCAAGGACTACGACACCGACGTGACCGTCACCGCGGTGCTGCCGGCGCCGCGTGGGCGCACGGCCGCCACGCTCGGCCTGGTTGCACGGGGCAATCTGGCGCACATGGAAGTGGCCGTGGCCGGGCGCGCGCCCAAACCGCTGCATGCGATGCTGGTGTTTGACGGGCGGACCGATCCGAGCTGGAGCGCGACCGTGCGCAGCGACGAACTGGACCCGGCTCTGCTGTCGCCAGCGCTCGCGGGTTCGGCCATCGCGCCACTCGCGCTGGATTTCAGCGCCACCGGCAAGGGCGGCAACGCCCAGCTGCGCGGCACGGTGAAGCAGGGCGAGCAGGCGCTGGAGCTGGCGCCCTCGGTCATCTCGCTGCAGGACCAGGTGCTGAAGGTCTCGCCGCTGGTGGTGAAGGGACTGGGGGGCGAGGCACGCCTGGAAGGTACCGCTGATTTCAGCCAGGAAGACCAGCAGAAACTCGATTTCTCGGTCATCGCCCATGATCTGACCTGGGTGCCGGCGGAGGATCCGAACACCGTCGGTGGTCCGCCCGTACCGGTGACACTGAAGGAAGCCCGCTTCGGCCTGGCAGGGACGCTGAAGGCATGGGCTGCGATCGGTCGTGCCGACGTGGAGCGTGAGCAGCAGAAGGCGCAGCTGCGTTTCGACGTGCGCGGCAACGACCAGGCGGCCTCGATCCGCGAGCTGCAGGCGCAGACGCCCGGCGGGCAGTTGCAGGTGGAGGGCCAGGTGGCATGGGCCCCGCAGCTGGACTGGGATGCCAAGGCCACATTGAACGACTTCGATCCGGGCTATTTCGTGCCTGGATGGAATGGCCGGCTGTCGGGCAATTTGGCGTCCAAGGGCCGCCAGCTGCCGCCGCCGGCAAATGCCCCGCCGGGTACTGCCGGCACGCTGGAAGCCACGGTCGATCTGCCGTCGCTGAAGGGCGTGCTGCGTCAGCGCAACCTTGATGCGCAGGGCAAGTTCGCGCTGCAGGGCGAACAGGGCCAGGGCGAGCTGAAGCTGGCCGTCGGCAGCAGCCGGGTCACCGCCTCGGGCAAGGTGGGCGACCGCCTGGACATCGACGCACGTTTCGAACCGCTGCAGCTGAGCGACCTGCTGCCTGGCGCCGATGGCGGCCTGCGCGGGCAGGTACAGGTGACCGGCCCGCGTGACGCACCGGACATCACCGCGGACCTGGTCGGCAACAACCTCAACTGGGACGGCTATGGCGCCGAGAGCCTGAGCATCAAGGGGCGACTGCCGTGGCGTGGCGACAGCGGCACGCTGGCCGTGCAGGGACAGCAGGTCAACGCCGGCATGCTGCTGGAACGGTTGAACATCGATGCGCAGGGCAGCGTGTCGAACCTGCGCCTGGCGGCACAGACCCGCAACGAACTGGGCGCGATCGACCTGCAGGGCAGCCTGCGCCAGCAGGGCCAGCAATGGCGGGGCGAACTGGCTTCGCTGCGTATCGCACCGGTGAAGGGCGATGCCTGGGCGCTGCGCGCGCCGGCCGCCTTCGCCATCAACAATGGCAGCTACACGCTGGCCGAGGCCTGCCTGGCTGCCGCCAGCAGCGGGGCGCTCTGTGCGCAGGCGAACTGGCCGCGCGAGGGCCTGGTGGTGCGCGGCGATGCGTTGCCGCTGGCACTGGTGCAGCCGTGGCTGCCGCCGCAGTCCGGACGTCGCATCTACCTGCGCGGCGAGCTCGGTCTGGATGCGCAGATCCGGCCGCGCGGCAATGCGTGGGAAGGACACGTCGAAGTGCGTTCGCTGGAGGGCGGGGTGCGCCTGGGCGAGAACCGCAACGTCGGTGGCGACAGCACCCGGGGCGAACTGGTGCGTTATGACCAGTTCTCGCTGAAGCTGGACATGACCCCGGCCAGCATCAAGGGCTATCTGGGCATGGGCTTCCAGGGCAACGGCTTCGTCGATGCCAGGATGCAGACCGGCTGGGAAGCCAGCGCGCCGTTGAACGGTGAGCTCTACCTCAACATGTCGCGGCTGTACTGGCTGGAGCTGTTCTCGCCGGACATCGTGCGCCCGACCGGCCTGATCGAGGGCCACGTCAGCCTGCGCGGTACCCGTGGCCAGCCATCGCTGGGCGGCGACGCGCAGCTGAGCAATTTCAAGGGCGAATTCCCCGCGCTGGGGCTGACGTTCGACCAGGGCAAGGGCAGCTTCGTCGCCCAGCCCGACGGCTCGGCCAAGATCACCGCGCAGGCCAACTCGGGCCAGGGCACGCTGTATGTCGATGGCGGCCTGTCCTGGTTCGGTGATGCGCAGCCGCTGCAGCTGAAGATCCACGGCGAGAACGTGCTGGTGTCCAATACCAGCGAACTGCGCATCGTCGCCAACCCCAATCTGGACTTCACCCTGGCCAAGGCTGCGATGGAGCTGCGTGGCACCGTGCATGTGCCGGAGGCGGACATCGATCTTGAGCGGCTGGATCGCGGCACGTCGGTTTCCGAGGACGTGGTGGTGCTGGACCCGGCCGATCCGGAGGAATCGCGCACCTCGCCGCTGGACATGGACCTGACCGTCAGCCTGGGCGACAAGGTGAAGATGACCGGCTTCGGCCTGAAGGGCGCGCTGACCGGCAAGATGCAGGTCTGGGCCAAGCCCGGTCGCGAGATGACCGCCAATGGCGGGCTGGAGGTCAGTGGCCGCTACAAGGCCTATGGCCAGGACCTGACCATCACCCGCGGCAACCTCAACTGGAACTACAACGCCGTATCCGACCCGCGCATCAACATCCGCGCCGAGCGCCGGATCGGTGATGTCACTGCTGGCATCGACGTGACCGGCCGTGCACAGCAGCCGCGTGCGGACGTGTGGTCCGACCCGGCGATGTCGCAGTCCGAAGCGCTGGCCTATCTGGTGCTGGGCCGCAGCCTCACCGGTGCCAGCAGCGACCAGGCCCAGCAGGTCAATGCAGCCTCGGCCGCACTGTCGGCCGGCAGCGGCCTGCTGGCATCGCAGCTGGGGGCCAAGCTGGGCCTGGACGATGCGGGCGTGAGCCAGTCGCGCGCGCTGGGCGGATCGGTGATCGGCGTGGGCAAGTACATCTCGCCCAAGCTGTATGTGGGCTATGGCGTATCGCTGGTCGGCGCCGGTTCGGTGATCACCCTGAAGTATCTGCTGCGCCGCGGTTTCGACGTGGAAGTGGAGTCGAGCACGGTGGAAAACCGCGGCTCGATCAACTGGCGGCGGGAGAAGTAACCCGCCGCCATCGACCGGTAGCGCCGGGCCGCGCCCGGCCCCCAACCATCGGCCGTTGCCCCTGCCGGCCCCAGCGGCTATGGTCCCGGGCTGTTCTGTCGTACCGGATCGCCTCATGTCGCCACGCAAAACCCTTCCTGCCGCCCTGGCCCTGGGCCTCACCCTCGCTGCGGGCGCCCATGCCGATGAAGGCATGTGGATGCCGACCCAGCTGCCGGAGCTGGCCAAGCCGCTGCGCGCAGCGGGCTTCAAGGGCGATCCGGCCGACCTTGCCAACGTCACCGCACCGCCGCTGAGCGCCGTGGTGCGGGCCGGCGGCGGCACCGGTTCGTTCGTTTCCGCCGACGGACTGCTGCTGACCAACCACCATGTGGCGATGGGCGTGATCCAGTACAACAGTTCGCCCGAGCACAACCTGATCGACAACGGCTTCATCGCCCAGGGGCGCGCCGACGAGCGGCCGGCCAATCCGGACTTCCGCGTGCTGGTCACCGTTGGTTTCGACAAGGTGACCGATCAGGTGCTGGCCAATGCCCGCGGCAAGACCGGCCGTGCGTACTTCGATGCGGTCGATGCGGCCAGCAAGCAGATCGTGGCGGAGTGCGAGAAGGACGGCAGCGTGCGCTGCTCGGTGGCCAACATGTACTACGGCACCGATTTCTACCGCATCGCCCAGCTGGAACTGAGCGATGTGCGCCTGGTCTACGCGCCGCCGCGTGCGATCGGCAACTATGGCGACGAGATCGACAATTTCATGTGGCCGCGCCATACCGGCGATTTCACTCTGCTGCGTGCCTATGTCGGCAAGGATGGCAAGCCGGCCGCGTACAGCAAGGACAACGTGCCCTATCAGCCACCGGCGCACCTGAAGATGTCCGTTGAAGGTCCGAAGGAGGGCGATTACGCGATGCTGGCCGGTTACCCGGGCATCACCTACCGCCACCGAACCGCGGCCGAGTTCGCCAGCCAGGTCGATGCGGTGTTGCCGCGCCGGGTATCGGTGTTCCAGCAGATGATCGACACCATCGAGGTGGCAACTGCCAAGGACGCGCAGGCGCGTACCCGTTACGCTTCGCAGCTGCAGTCGCTGAAGAACAACCGCAAGCGCGCCGCCGGTGAGCTGGAAGGCCTGCTGCGCAGCGATGCCAAGGCGCAGCGCGCTGCCGACGAGTCGGCCATGCTGGCGGCCACCGACCGCCGGTACCGGAGTGACATCCAGGCGTTGCTGGCCAATCTCTCGCAGGGTGCGGCGGTGGGTGAGCGCGACCTGCTGCTGGAGCAGATGGCCAACCAGAGCCAGCTGCTGCGCTCGGCGCTGCTGCTGGAACGCCTGCGCATCGAGTCGGCCAAGCCGGATGCACAGCGCGAAAGCGGTTACCAGCAGCGCGACCAGGCGATGATCGAGGGCGTACTCAAGCAGGTGCAGCGTCGGTATGCAGCGGAGGTCGAAAAGGCGCTGCTGACCACCCTGCTTACGCGATACCAGCAGTTGCCGGACGCGCAGCGCGTGGCCGAGTTCGATGCCGCCTTCGGCCGCACCCCGGCGCAACTGGCGCAGGCGCTGGACACGCTTTACGCCAGCACCCGGCTGGGCGACGAGGCGCAGCGTCTCTCGCGCTTCGCCGCTGCGCGCGAAGGCAAGGCCCTGGCACCCGATCCGCTGATCGCAGTGGCCGGCCCGCTGGTGGCGGCGCAGCTGCGCATCGAGAACGAGAGCAAGACCCGCGAAGGCGAGCAGCTGCGCCTGCGCCCGGCCTACATGCAGGCGCTGTTCGCCTGGCGTGCCAAGCAGGGCCGCGCGGTGTACCCGGATGCCAACCGTACCCTGCGCATCAGCTACGGCAAGGTCGAGGCACTGCACCCGCGTGACGGCGTGACCTACTCGCCGGTGACCACGGTGGCCGGTATCGTCGAGAAGAACACCAACGCCTATCCCTTCGATGCGCCGGCTCCGCTGCTGGCCGCCGTCGCCAAGGGTGATTTCGGCAGCACGGCCGATCCGGCCCTGAAGACACAGACCGTCAACTTCCTGACCAACCTCGATACCACCGGCGGCAACTCGGGATCGCCCGTGCTCAATGCCAAGGGTGAACTGATTGGCCTGAACTTCGACAGCAACTGGGAATCGGTCAGTGCCAGCTGGTGGTTCGATCCGCGCTACAAGCGCGCCGTGCACGTGGACATGCGCTATCTGCGCTGGCTGCTGGCCAAGGTCTACCCGGCGCCGGAACTGTTGAAGGAAATGGGCGTTCCGGCCCAGTAAGACGCCGGCCACGACCCCGGTCGTGGCCCGCACCGCGTAGGCCCCCCACGCCGGTGGGGGGGTGTTGCCCCCAACGAGCCCGTACGTCTGGCCGCCTCTGGCCTACACTGCGGGTTCCTCTGACGGAAACGCGCGCGTGGTCTCCAGCTGGATCCTTCTGCTGGTCTCGGTTGCCTATGCCGCACTGCTGTTCGGCGTGGCATGGTGGGGCGACCGTCGGCCGATGTACCCGGACCGGCCCTGGCTGCGGCCGGTGGTCTACAGCCTGGCGCTGGCCGTGTACTGCTCGTCCTGGACCTTCTATGGCGCGGTGGGCACCGCCGTGCGCAACGGTATCGGCTACCTGCCGATCTACATCGGGCCGCTGCTGCTGCTGCTGTTCGGCTGGCGCATCATCGAGCGCCTGGCCCTGATCGCCCGCAGCCAGAACGTGGTGTCCATCGCCGATTTCATCTCCTCGCGCTTCGGCCGCTCGCGGCGCCTGGCCGCGCTGGTGGCGATCATCGCCCTGATCGGCATCGTTCCCTACCTGGCCCTGCAGTACAAAGCGGTGGCGATGAGCCTGCAGGTGCTGACCGGCAACACCGGCCCGACCGGCTTCTTCAGCGATCCCGCACTGTATGTCGCCCTGCTGATGGCCCTGTTCGCCACGCTGTTCGGCACGCGCCAGGTGGATGCCACCGAGCATCACCACGGCATGATGCTGGCGATCGCGCTGGAATCGGTGATCAAGCTGCTGGCGATGCTCGCCGTTGGCGTATTCGCCTATGTGTGGCTGACCGACCGCACCGATGCGGTGGTCGAGTCGGTGCATACGCTGTTCACCGGTTTGCCGCCGGTGGGATTCATTTCGCAGACCCTGCTCAGTTTCCTCGCCATTGTCTGCCTGCCGCGCCAGTTCCATGTCGCGGTGGTGGAATGTGGCGATGTACGCGACGTGCGCCGCGCACGCTGGATGTTCGGTGGTTACCTGGTGCTGATCTCGGCGATGGTGCTGCCCATCGCCACCGCGGGCGTCACGTTGTTCGGCACCGGCGGCAGCGTCGCCGACGATGCGATGGTGCTGGCGCTGCCGCTGGCCGAAGGCCGCAACGCACTGGCGCTGGTCGCCTATGTGGGTGGCTTCTCTGCGGCCACCGGCATGGTCATCGTCTCATCCATCGCGCTGGCCACCATGGTCAGCAATGATCTGGTGATGCCGGTGCTGCTGCGCCGCAGTGGCGATCACCAGGAAGCAGCCGACGTGGCCTCGCGCGTGCTGTGGATCCGCCGCCTGGCGATCCTGCTGCTCGCGCTGATGGCGTACAGCTACTACCGCAGCAGCAGCAACGACAGCACCCTGGCGTCCTACGGCCTGATGGCGTTCGCCGCGGTAGCGCAGTTCGCACCTGGCCTGATCGGCGGCCTGTACTGGCGTGGCGCCAGCCGCCGCGGCGTGGAAACCGGCATGCTGCTCGGCTTCGCCACCTGGCTCTATACCCTGTTGCTGCCGGCGATGACCATGGCGGGATGGGTCGACGCCGGCTGGGTCCAGCAGGGTCCGTTCGGCATCGAATGGCTGCGCCCGCAGCAGCTGTTCGGCATGACCGGCTGGGATCCGCTGACCCACGGTACCTTCTGGTCGTTGCTGGTCAATGCAGCAACGATGATGCTGGTGTCCGCACGCTGGCGGCCGGGGGTGGACGAGCGACTGCGTGCTGCGCCCTTCCTCGATCCGTACGCCGAGCGCCCCTCGGTCGCCGGCGGTTGGCCCGGCCACGTGCATGTGGGCGACCTGCTGGCGCTGGCCTCGCGCGTGGTGGGCGAGCGTCATGCGCGGCGTTCGTTCTTCGAGCAGGCGCAGTCGCTGGGCCGCGAACTGCAGTCTTCCGCGCCGGCCGACCGGCCCTGGGTGCAGTTCACCGAGCGCCTGCTGGCCGCGTCCATCGGTGCCGCCTCCGCGCGCCTGCTCCTGACCAGCCTGCTGCGCGGCTCCGGCATGGACCTGGGTGAGGTGGTGGCGGTGTTGGACGAAGCCGGGCAGGAACTGCGCTTCAACCGCGAGATCCTGTCCACCACGCTGGAAAACATCAGTGCAGGTGTCAGCGTGGTCGATCCGGACATGCGCCTGACGGCGTGGAACCGCCGCTACCAGGACATGTTCGGCTACCCCGACGGCATGCTGTACGTGGGCCGCCCGGTGGCCGACCTGATCCGCTACAACGCCGAACGGGGGGAGCTGGGCGAGGGCGACATCGAGGTGCAGATCAACCGCCGCATCGGCTACATGCGCGCCGGTTCACCGCATGTGTTCGAGCGCACGCGCAGCGATGGCAAGGTGATCGAGATGCGTGGCCAGGCCCTGCCTGGCGGCGGCTACGTGACCAGCTACAACGACATCACCGATTACAAGCACGCCGAGAAGGCGCTGCTGGAAGCCAACGAAACGCTGGAACAGCGCGTCGCCGAGCGCTCCCACGAAGCTGAAGCCGCCCAGCAGTCGAAGACCCGCTTCCTGGCCGCGATCAGCCACGACGTGCTGCAGCCGCTCAATGCCGCGCGCCTGTTCGCTTCGGCGCTGCGTGACAGCGTTCATGTGAGCGACGAGCAGAAGCATCTGGCCGAGCGCGTGGACGCCTCGCTGCGCGCGGCCGAGGAGCTGCTGGATGGCCTGCTGGACGTATCGCGGCTGGATGCAGGTGGGTTGCATCCGGTCATCGGCGAGTTCGACGTCAGCGCGCTGATGCGCGAGCTGGCCGCACAGTACACGCCGGTTGCCGCCGGCCGTGGCCTGCGCCTGGATCTGTTCGCGCGCCCGGCATGGGTGCGCAGCGACCGGCGCCTGCTGCGGCGCGTGCTGCAGAACTTCCTGGCCAACGCGCTGCGCTATACACGGCAGGGCCGCATCGTGCTGGCCGTGCGCCACAGGGGCGAGGAAGTGGAACTGCAGGTGTGGGATACCGGCCCCGGCATCCCGGAGCATCACATGCGGCAGATCTTCGATGAGTTCCATCGCTACCAGCAGCCCTTCGACTGGGGCGAGCAGGGCCTGGGCCTGGGCCTGTCGATCTGCCAGCGCATCTCGCGCCTGCTGGACCATCGGCTCAACGCACGCAGCCGCGTCGGCAGCGGGTCGATGTTCTCGATCATCCTGCCGCGCGTGGCGCCTCTGCCGGGCTACACCGAGCCTGCCACGGCGGTCCAGGTGGCCGCCACGCCGGTGCGCAGCGATTCGCTGGCCGGCCTGCGCGTGCTGTGCGTGGACAATGACGAGGAAATCCTCGACGGCATGCGTGCGCTGCTGGGTCGCTGGCAGGTGCAGGTGATCACCGCCGCCACCGTCGATCAGGCGCTGGAAAAGATTGCCGAGCGCCCGCAGGTGATGCTGGTGGATTACCACCTGCATGACCGCATGGATGGCCTGGACGCGCTGGTGGCACTGCGCGAGGCGGCGGGATATCCGCTGCCCGGTGCCCTGCTCACTGCCGATGGTCGCGATGAGCTGAAGCGGATGGCTCGCGAGCGGGGTTATCGGGTGCTGACCAAGCCGATCAAGCCGGCCTCGCTGCGCGCCTTCCTCGGCGCGCTGCGCGACGCCGGCAGCAACGAAGCCTGATGGCAACTGTAGAGCCGGGCCTATGCTCGGCTCCGCGCGCAGCCCGGCGCTGATATAGCCATCGCTATACAAACCAGCCCTGCCTGCGCGTTTCACCAGAAATGTGCCAGGCGCGAATCGCGATGCTAAGCTTCGCGTCCCCTTGGGGAGTAGCCGGATTCCTACGCAGGAATCGTCCACGTCAACATACTCGGCCAGTGCGCCGTGGCGTGGACAACCATGATGGTTGGCGAGACCAGCGGCCCGCGCGCGCAACGTCAGGTTGGGCGCGAGCGCAGGCCGTGCGTCCGTCCAAGCCCGACCTCAGCAAGCACACATGTCCCCCATTTCGATCCTCCTGATCGGCTTTGCCATGTCCACCGATGCCTTCGCCGCGGCGATCGGCAAGGGTGCGGCGATGCGCAAGCCGGTGTTCCGCGATGCACTGCGTGCCGGCATCATCTTCGGCGTCATCGAGGCGATCACGCCCATCATCGGCTGGTTGCTCGGCCGTGCCGCCCTGCAGTACGTCGAAGCCTTCGATCATTGGATCGCCTTCGGCCTGCTCGGCGCGCTGGGCATCCACATGATCTACAACGGCCTGCGTACGGATGATGGTGAAGAAGATGAAGACCCTTCGCAGCACCACGGCTTCTGGAAGCTGGCGCTGACGGGTTTCGCCACCAGCATCGATGCGATGGCGGTGGGCATCGGCTTGGCGTTCATGGATGTCCATATCGGCGTGATGGCGGCGGTCATCGGCCTGTGCACGCTCACAATGGTCACCGTCGGCATCATGCTCGGCCGCGTGCTGGGCAGCATGGTTGGCAAGCGTGCCGAGATCATTGGCGGCGCGATCCTGGTGATCATCGGCGCGACGATCCTGTACGAACACCTGCGCGGCGTGGGCTGAGCAGGGCGTTCCTGTACAGCCGAGCCCATGCTCGGCTGGCGTATGAAGCAGCCGAGCATGGGCTCGGCTCTACGTCAGGGGGTCGGCTGACAGGCATTGCGGTGTTGCACTGATGGAGAGGTTGTCATGTGTGCCATAGCCTCTTCGCATGGCCAGTCCCGCACTTCGTTATGGTCGTTGGTCGCATACCGGCAATGTCCATGCTTGGTTGATGGAGTTGCGGACCGGCACGCTGGCCGGCTGCATGCAGATCCTGAAGTCCAGGAGTGGAAGATCCATCGCCACGCGCGCTGATGCGAACGTGCCGATCTGGCAACCGGGGTACTACGACCATGCGTTGCGCAGTGATGAATGCCTGCACACGCAGGCGAGATACATTGCGGCCAATCCCGTGCGTGCAGGGTTGGCTACCCGTATCGCGGAGTACCCCTATGCCTGGAGTCGATGGCCGCTTGAGGCATGATTGGCATTGAGGCGAAGAGCAGCCGAGCATGGGCTCGGCTCTACGAGGGCATCACAAGACCCGGTGCACGGCTCCGCAGCCCGGCACGATCAGTCTTCTTCCGGCGGCAGCACGATCGCGTCGTCGTCGATGGCCAGCTTGCCGGCCATCAGCACCGCCTGGGTGCGGTTGGTCACGCCCAGCTTGCGCAGGATCGCGGTCACATGTGCCTTGATCGTCGCTTCGGAGACGTTGAGGTCGTAGGCGATCTGCTTGTTCAGGCGGCCGGCGCCCAGCATCTGCAGCACGCGGAACTGCTGCGGCGTCAGCTCGCGCAGGCGCTGGCCGACCTCGCGTTCCTCGCGCTCGGTGGGTGGCACGTTGTGTGCCTCCGGCGGGGCCCACGTCTCGCCGTCGAGGATGGTGCCCAGCGCATGACCGATGGTGTCCGAGTCGGCGGACTTGGGAATGAAGCCCAGCGCACCGTGATCGAGCGCACGGCGCATCACCGTGGCCTCCTCCCGCGCGGAGACGACCACCACCGGCAGGTGAGGATGCAGCGAGCGCATGTGCACCAGTGCGTTGAAACCCTGCGCACCCGGCATGTTGAGGTCCATCAGGACCAGGTCGGCATCGTTGTGCTGGTCGGCCAGCGCGTACAGCGCTTCCACGCTGTCAGCCTCGAACAGCTGCACGCCGGGGATGACCCGCTGTACGGCCCCACGCAGGGCTTCGCGGAACAGCGGGTGGTCATCTGCAATCAGGAGGGTGGTCATGGTCGGGGGGAACCGTGGGGAAACTGTTCGGGGGCCAGGCCCCTGGGGTCAGAGCCCTTTCCCTGCGGAAGGGGGTCCGACCCCGGGTCGTACGTCAGCGTACCTTGCGTTCGTCCACCAGTGACGCCACCACCGACGGATCGGCCAGGGTCGAGGTGTCGCCGAGCTGGTCCGGCGCGTTTTCAGCAATCTTGCGCAGGATGCGGCGCATGATCTTGCCCGAGCGGGTCTTGGGTAGGCCCGGTGCCCACTGCAGGTGGTCCGGGGTGGCGATCGGCCCGATTTCCTTGCGCACCCATGCGATCAGCTCCTTGTGCAGCTCTTCGCTCGGCGCTTCCTCGGCCACCAGGGTGACGTAGGCATAGATGCCCTGGCCCTTCACGTCGTGCGGGAAGCCGACGACGGCGGCTTCTGCCACCTTCGGGTGCGAGACCAGCGCGCTTTCGACCTCGGCGGTGCCGATGCGGTGGCCGGACACGTTGATCACATCGTCCACGCGGCCGGTGATCCAGTAGTAGCCGTCTTCGTCGCGGCGGCAACCGTCGCCGGTGAAGTAGCTGCCCGGATACGTGCGGAAATAGGTGTCGATGAAGCGCTGGTGGTCGCCGTACACCGTGCGCATCTGGCCCGGCCAGGAATCACGGATGATCAGATTGCCTTCGGTCGGGCCGTCCTGGATCTCGCCATCGGCATTCACCAGCGCCGGCTGTACGCCGAAGAAGGGCAGGGTGGCCGACCCCGGCTTGAGGTCCATCGCACCGGCCAGCGGCGAAATCAGGATGCCGCCGGTCTCGGTCTGCCACCAGGTATCGACGATCGGGCAGCGGCTGTCGCCGACCACCTCGTAGTACCAGCGCCAGGCCTCGGGATTGATCGGCTCGCCGACGCTGCCGAGCAGGCGCAGCGAGGCGCGCGAGGTCTTCTTCACCGGCTCCTCGCCTTCGCGCATCAGTGCACGGATGGCGGTCGGGGCGGTGTAGAAGATTGACACCTTGTGCTTGTCGATGACGTTCCAGAAACGCGAGGTGTCCGGGTAGTTCGGCACGCCCTCGAACATCAGCGAGGTCGCGCCGTTGGCCAGCGGGCCGTACACGATGTAGCTGTGGCCGGTGACCCAGCCGACGTCGGCGGTACACCAGTAGATGTCGTCCTCGCGCAGGTCGAACACCGCTTCGTGGGTGTATGCCGCGTACAGCAGATAACCGCCGGTGGTGTGAAGCACGCCCTTCGGCTTGCCGGTGGAACCAGACGTGTAGAGGATGAACAGCGGATCCTCGGCGTTCATGCGCTCCGGCTCGCAGGTGGATGGCTGGCTGTCCACGACGTCATGGAACCAGCGGTCGCGCGGGGCCTGCATGTCCACCGCGCCGCCGGTGTGGCGCACCACCAGCACGGTCTCCACGGTGTTGGTGCCCGGCAGTTTCAGGGCTGCATCGACGTTGGCCTTCAGCGGAACCTTGCGGCCACCGCGCAGGCCCTCGTCGGCGGTGATGATGAGCTTGCTCTGGCAGTCGCTGACACGATCGGCGATCGAGTTCGGCGCGAAGCCACCGAACACCACCGAGTGGATCGCACCGATGCGTGCGCAGGCCAGCATGGCCACGGCAGCATCGACGATCATCGGCAGGTAGATGGTGACCCGGTCACCCTTGCCGACGCCCAGGTTGCGCAGCGCATTGCCGAGCCGGCAGGTGCGCTCGTACAGCTCGCGATAGGTCACGTGCTGGGCCGGTGCGTCCGGGCTGTCCGGCTCGAACAGCAGGGCGGTCTTGTCGCCACGGCTGTCCAGCTGGCGGTCAAGGCAGTTGACGCTGGCGTTGAGCTCGCCGTCCTCGAACCACTTGATGTGGAAGTCGGCCAGGTCGTAGCTGACGTTCTTGATCTTCGTCGGCGTGCGCATCCATTGCAGGCGCTCGGCGGCCTTGCCCCAGAAACCCTCCGGGTCGGTCACAGAAGCCTGGTACTGCTGTTGGTAGGACGTCTTGTCGATGCGTGCCTTGGCGGCGAACTGCGGATCGACGGGGTAGATATCAGCCATGGCACCCTCACTTGCACGTTGACTTTGTATGTGCGGTCGCAGCATCGCAACGACCGATCCCCCTCAGTTTGCCCCATCCACCCCCGGCCGCGTCACCACTGTGCTTAGACCATGGTCGAAAGTGGGCGCCCTGCGGGCCCGGCTTCGACCAATGGCGAATAGCCGGTGCGCGCATGTGCCCCGCAGTCTCGGCTCGACCGTGCCCCACGCGCGGCATCACCTTGCCACTTGGGAGAGAGGGCAACATGAGCCACCGTACGTTGAAAGCCGTGCGCACACCTTTGGCGGCCTGCCTGCTGGTCGCCCTGGTCGCACCGGGCATGGCGTTCGCAGAGACCGCCAAAGAGAAAGCACTCGAATCACGCGTCGCCGAACTGGAGCGCCAGGTCCAGCTGCTGCTGTCTTCGCAGCAACAGCAGCAGACCCAGATCGCCCAGACCCAGCAGGCGGTGACCGAAGTCCGCACCGTGCAGTCCGAGCAGAAGCCGGCGGTGCCGGCCGGCAAGCAGCCGATCCAGGTCACCACCATCACTCCGGGTGCCGCACCGGGTACCACGGTCAAGATCGGTGGCTTCATCAAGGCTGACTTCCTGGCGACCCAGACCAGTGACGGCCAGCTGGCCGACGATGCCACCGGCCGTTCGCTGTATCTGCCGGGCCAGACCCCGGTGGAAGGCGCCGGCGGAAACGGCAGGCGTTCGGGCACCGACTACAACGCCCACGCAAAGTTCTCGCGCTTCAACTTGGGCATCGACAACGTGAGCGAGTCCGGCAACAAGGCCGGCGCGTTCTTCGAGATGGACTTCTTCGGCAACTCGCTCGGCAACCAGACCGCCACCAACACCTACGGTGTCACCCTGCGCCATGCCTACATGTACTGGAACAACTGGCTCGCCGGCCAGACCTGGTCCAACTTCATGGACGCGGCCGCATTGCCGGAAGCGGTCGACTTCGTCGGCCCGACCGACGGTGTGATCTTCGTACGCCAGGCGCAGGTGCGTTACACCAGCGGCGGCTTCAGCGTTGCCCTGGAAAACCCGGAAACCACCACGCTTACTGGTACCCGCAATCCGGTCACGGGTGCCTGGACCAACGCCAGCGCCAACTCCGATCGCGGCAGCCTGCCGGATCTGACGATGCGTTACGGCTGGAAGGGCGACTGGGGCACCTTCGGTGTCGGCGGCATCGTCCGCCAGCTGAAGGTCGACAACCAGACCACCGGCGCCAAGGCCGACAAGGTTGCCGGCGGCCTGACCCTGGGCGGCAAGTGGGTGATGGGCGACAGCGATTCGCTGCACTACCAGTTCACCGGAGGCGAAGGCATCGCGCGTTACATCGGCCTGGGCATCACCGCCGACTCGGCCTATGACATCGCCCGCGACGAGCTCAATCCGACCGGCGTTCTGGCCGGCTACGTGGGCTGGCGCCATGCGTTCTCGCCGAAGCTGCGCACCAACCTGATCTATGCGCGCAGCGACTACGACAACGACAGCGTGCTGGGCCCGCTGGTCACCAAGAGCGTGCAGAGCATCCGCGGCAACATCTTCTACTCACCGCTGCCCAAGGTCGATGTCGGCGCCGAGCTGATGTATGGCCGCCGCGAGATCGAGAACGGCAACAAGGGTGACATCACCCGGCTGCAGTTCACCACGAAGTACAGCTTCTGACGGCGCGCCGACCCAGGTCGGCCGCTACCGATACTGAGTGCCGACCCACCGTCGGCACCTACCAACAACGATTGCTTCGGAGGGGAAGCGTCTCATGTCCAGCACACCCAGCACCGCGCACAATCCCGCGGGCACCCTAACCAAGGGCCACAAGAAAGTCATCTTCGCTTCGAGCCTGGGTACGGTCTTCGAGTGGTATGACTTCTTCCTGTACGGCTCGCTCGCCGCCATCATCGCCAAGCAGTTCTTCAGCGGTGTCAATGAAACCACGGGCATGATCTTCGCCCTGCTGGCGTTCGCCGCCGGCTTCTTCGTGCGTCCGTTCGGCGCGGCCTTCTTCGGCAGCCTCGGCGACCGCATCGGCCGCAAGTACACCTTCCTGGTCACCATCCTGATCATGGGCATCTCGACGTTCCTGGTCGGTGTGCTGCCCAACTACGCGTCGATCGGCTTTGCCGCGCCGGTGATCCTGATCATCCTGCGCCTGGCCCAGGGCCTGGCGATGGGTGGCGAATACGGCGGCGCGGCGACCTACGTGGCCGAGCATGCCCCGGACGACAAGCGTGGCCTGTACACCAGCTTCATCCAGTGCACCGCCACGCTGGGCCTGTTCATGTCGCTGCTGATCATCCTGGCCTGCCGCTACTTCCTGGGCAATGAAGCATTTGAAGCCTGGGGCTGGCGCATTCCGTTCCTGGTGTCCATCGTGCTGCTGGGCATCTCGGTGTGGATCCGCCTGCAGCTGAGTGAGTCGCCGCTGTTCCAGCAGATGAAGTCGGAAGGCAAGGGCTCCAAGACGCCGTTCCGTGACAGCCTGAAGGGCGGCAACCTGAAGCTGATGCTGCTGGTCCTGCTGGGCGCAGCGGCCGGCCAGGCCGTGGTCTGGTACGGCGGCCAGTTCTATGCGCTGTTCTTCCTCAGCAGCATGCTGAAGGTCGACGCCACCACCTCCTACCTGCTGATCGCAGCCGCACTGGCGCTGGGTGTGCCGTTCTTCATCTTCTTCGGCTGGCTGTCCGACCGTATCGGCCGCAAGAAGATCATCCTCGCCGGCTGCCTGCTGGCTGCCGTGACTTACATCCCGATCTTCAAGGGCCTGACCCACTTCGCCAACCCGGCCATCGAAGAGGCCCGCAGCAGCTCGCCGGCCCTGGTCGTGGCCGATCCGTCCACCTGCTCGTTCCAGTTCGATCCGGTCGGCCTGCGCAAGTTCACCAGCTCCTGTGACGTGGCCACCGCCGCGTTGACCAAGGCGGGCGTGCCGTACGACGTGCAGCCGGCAGCGGCGGGTTCGCTGGCGATCGTCAATGTCGGCAGCGCCAGCGTCACCTCGTATGAAGCGGCGGGACTGAGCAAGGACGAAGGCAAGGCCAAGGCCGACGCGTTCGGTGCCGAACTGAAGACCGCCCTGACCACCGCCGGCTACCCGGCCAAGGCGGACAGCGCGCGCATCAACATTGCGGGCACGATCTTCATGCTGTGGCTGCTGGTGCTGTACGTGACCATGGTCTACGGCCCGATCGCCGCCTACCTGGTCGAGCTGTTCCCGACCCGCATCCGCTACACCTCGATGTCGCTGCCGTATCACATCGGCAACGGCTGGTTCGGTGGCTTCCTGCCGGCGATCTCCTTCGCGCTGGTGGCCGGTACCGGCAACCTGTACTACGGCCTGTGGTATCCGATCGCGATCGCGCTGATGTCGGTGGTGATCGGTGGCCTGTTCCTGCGTGAAACCAAGGACGTGGATATCACCAAGTAGGAATGATGTTCACCGGATGAAGGAGAGGCCGTGGTGCAGACCACGGCCTTTTCGTTGCCTTGTAGCGCCGAGCCATGCTCGGCGACCGCGCAGCGCGCGGCACAAAACTCCGCAGACGCGAAAAGACAGCGTTCAATGCCGTAATCGTGGTTGAAAAGCATCCGAAGCCACCCGCCATCTCGCGCCCAGGGTCAGATCTCTTTCGCGCGCGAAAGGTATCTGACTCCGTCGGACAGTGCCGCACCCCGTATAGTCGGCCCATGACGACCACCGCCCCAGCCGACCTCCCCGACCTCCTGCACACCCTGCGCAGCGCCTGGCAGTCGCAGCGCCCGTCGCTGGATCAGCGCGAAGCCGACCTGCGCCGCCTGCGCGAGGCGCTGAAGCCGCGTCTGGATGAAATGGCCCAGGCCATCGCCGAGGACTTCGGCCATCGCGCCCACGTTGAATCGAAACTGGCCGATGGCATGAGCGTGCTGTCGGCCATCGACCACCTGCGGCGTCACCTGCGGCGCTGGTCGAAGCCGCAGCGGGCATCGGCGGGATGGAAGTTGTGGCCGGCGCGCGCGCAGCTGCGGCCGACGCCGTTGGGCGTGGTCGGGGTGATCTCGCCGTGGAACTACCCGGTTACGCTGGCATTGGTGCCACTGGCCACCGCCATCGCTGCCGGCAACCATGTGTTGCTGAAGCCGTCCGAACATACCCCGCGCACCAGCGCGTTCCTGGCCGATCTGCTGGCCAGTGTGTTCCCGCCCGATCGGGTGGCGGTGGTGCAGGGTGGGGCGGACGTAGCCGCAGCGGTCTCCTCTTTGCCGCTGGACCATCTGCTGTTCACCGGCTCGACGGCCGTGGGCCGCAAGGTGATGGCAGCGGCAGCCGAGCATCTGGTACCGGTTACCTTGGAACTGGGCGGCAAGTCGCCGGCCATCGTCTGCCGTGATTTCCCGCTGGACAAAGCCGCCGCACGGCTGGCCACCGGCAAGTGGTTCAACGCGGGCCAGACCTGCATCGCGCCGGATTACGTGCTGATCGATAGCGCGCGTCAGCGCGAGTTCGTGCAAGCGCTGCAGCAGCAGGTACGCGAGCGCTATGGTGACTTCAGCGAGGCCGGCGACTACACGCGCATCATCAACGAAGGCCAGTACCAGCGCCTGCAGGGCTATCTGGCACAGGCGCGGCAACGCGGGGTGCCGGTGATTCCGCTGGCGCACGTGGATGAGGCTCGCGCCGGCCGCGAGCGCCTGCTGGTACCGACCGTGGTACTGGACCCGCCGGACGATCTGGACCTGATGCGCGAGGAGATCTTCGGGCCGATCCTGCCGGTGCGCGCCTACCCGGATCTGGATGCGGCGCTGGTCGACGTTCTCTCCCGCGACCGGCCGCTGGCGCTGTATCCCTTCAGCCACGACCGCGCCACCGTGGAGCGCATTCTCGCCAACGTGGTGGCCGGGGGAGTGACGGTCAACGACACGCTGCTGCACTTCGCCGCCGATGGCCTGCCGTTCGGCGGGGTGGGCGCCAGCGGCATGGGCGCGTACCACGGCCGCGCCGGGTTCTATGCGATGAGCAAGCGGTTGCCGGTGCTGTGGCAGTCGCGCTGGGCGGCCAGCGACAGGCTGCGGCCGCCGTATTCGAAGATTGCGGGGATGTTGAAGCTGCTGCTGCGGTGAAGCCACGCATGGCGTGGCTCTACTGGTAGGTGCCAACCTTGGTTGGCACGCGGGGCATCCATGCGCCAACCAAGGTTGGCGCCTACCAAAGCAGGCCCGGGTAGAATGCCCCCATGAAGATCGCCTCGTGGAACGTCAATTCGCTCAACGTCCGCCTGCCGCACCTGGAGCAGTGGCTCAAGGAGTTCGGCCCGGACATCGTCGGCATCCAGGAAACCAAGCTGGAGGACCACAAGTTCCCGGATGCGGCGTTGATCGGCGCCGGCTACCGCAGCGTATTCGCCGGCCAGAAGACCTACAACGGCGTGGCACTGCTGTCACGCGAGCCGGCGCAGGACGTGCAGATCGGCATTCCGGGTTTCGAGGACGAGCAGAAGCGCGTCATCGCCGGCACCTTTGGCGACCTGCGGGTGATCAACCTGTATGTGGTCAACGGCCAGGACGTCGGCACCGACAAGTATGCGTACAAGCTGCGCTGGCTGGAGGCCGTGCACGCCTGGATCGGCGAGGAACTGCAGCGGCACCCGAAGCTGGTCGTGCTGGGTGACTTCAACATCGCCCCGGACGCCCGCGACGTGCATGATCCGGAGGTGTGGAACGAGAACCACATCCTCACCTCCACCGCCGAGCGCGGCGCGCTGAACAAGCTGCTGCAGCTGGGCCTGCACGACGGTTTCCGGCTGCACAACGAGGAAGCCGGCACGTTCAGCTGGTGGGATTACCGCGCGGCGGGCTTCCGCCGCAATCTGGGCCTGCGCATCGACCTCACCCTGGTCTCCGATGCGCTCAAGGGCGGCGCCGTGGCGTCCGGCATCGACCGCGAGCCACGTACCTGGGAGCGCCCCAGCGACCACGCGCCGGCATGGGTGCAGTTGGGGTGAGGTAGCGCCGGGCCGTGCCCGGCGCTGCCCGTCGGATCAACGTATGCTCTTGCGGGTGAACAGGTTGACGATCGCCAGCAGGATCACCGCACCGATCAGCGAGAACAGGAAGGTGCGGATGGTGATCGCTTCGTTGATGCCGCCGCCGAACAGCCAGCCGGAAATCAGCGCGCCGACAATGCCGACCACGATGTTGAGAATGATGCCCTGCTGCGCATCGCGCTTCATGATGATGCTTGCCAGCCAGCCCACGATGCCGCCGACGATCAGCCAGATGATGATGCCCATGATCGAACCTCCGGTGGAAAACCGTGACCAGTTGACGCGCATGGCTGTGAACCCGTCGTGCAATCGCGTGACGGTTGCGTGCGGATGAGCTTGCCAGCCACCCTGGATGGCCCCTGGCGCTTCGGGCCCGTGACGGTCTGGCGGCGGCCACATGTGCCGGGCCAGCGCGGTGAGCCGCAGGCCCGGCAGGTGCTGGCACAGGCGCTGGATCTCGCGCCGGAGGCACTGCCGCTGGTCCGCGACGACAAGGGCCGACCCGAGCTGACCGGTGCGCTGGCCGACCACGGCACGGGCTGGAGTCACAGTGGCGACGTGCTGCTGGTGGCGCTGGGTGAAGGTGTACGGCTCGGCGTGGACCTGGAACTGCTGCGCCCGCGCCCACGCCTGCTGGAGATCGTGCAGCGCTTCTTCCATCCGGAAGAGGTGGCCTGGCTGCAGGGCCTGGACGCCGCGGAACGCGAACACTGGTTCTTCCGTGTCTGGTGCGCCAAGGAGGCGCTGCTGAAGGCACACGGGCAGGGCATTTCGTTCGGCCTGCATCGCCTGCAGCTGGCGCCAGGTGTCGACGGCGCCCTGCACCTGCGCTGGTGCGACCCTGCGCTGGGTGATGCCCGGCAGTGGCATCTGCACGAATGGCAGGCCAGCGGCCAGTTCCGTGCCGCATTGGCCTGGTATCCGCAATGAAGCGGCGAATCAGCCCGGGAAACGGGCGATAATGGCGGCATGAGCGAACACGAACTTCCCGCCGGCGTGACCGCCACGCTGGAGCAGGGCCTGGCCGGCATGGGCCTGGACGCCGCACTGGCGCCGCCGCTGCTGCGCTACCTGGGCCTGCTGCACCGCTGGAACGGCACCTACAACCTCACCGCCATCCGCGACCCGCAGGAGATGGTCACCCGTCACCTGCTCGATTCGCTGGCCATGCAGCCGTTCGTGGCCGATGGCCGCCTGGCCGACCTCGGTACCGGTCCTGGACTGCCCGGTATCCCGCTGGCGATCGCCTGCCCGGGTCTGCAGGTCACCCTGGTCGAGAGCAACGGCAAGAAGGCCCGCTTCATGCGCGAGGCCGTGCGCCAGCTCGGCCTGGGCAATGCCCGCGTGGCTGAGTCGCGCGCCGAAGCGCTGGACGAGGCCGGCCACTACGACCAGTTGACCGCCCGCGCGATGGACACGCTGGCCGGCATCATCCGCGTCGGTGGCCACCTGCTGCGTCCTGGCGGCGTGCTGCTGGCGATGAAGGGCGTCTACCCGCATGAAGAGATCGCCGCACTGCCGGCAGGCTGGCAGGTGCGCGACGTGGCCCCGTTGAGCGTGCCCGGCCTGGCGGGCGAGCGCCACCTGGTCACCGTTACAGGCCCCTGATCCCGCCGCCAACCCTTTGCGCGACAAGGGGTTGGCGATCCACGATTTCCGCCCGGGCCCGGTTGTACGCATAATGACCGGTCCCAGCATCCGTCGACGAGGCACACCCGCATGGCCCGCATCATCGCCATCGCCAACCAGAAGGGTGGCGTCGGCAAGACCACGACCGCCGTCAACCTGGCCGCTTCCCTGGCCAACGCACCCAAGCGCGTGCTGTTGGTCGACCTGGATTCGCAGGGCAACGCGACCATGGGCAGTGGTGTGGACAAGCGTGAGCTGGCGGCGTCCACCTGCGACCTGCTGCTGGGCGAGAACACCGCCGCCGACGTGCGCGTGCAGACCGCGGAAGGCTACGACCTGCTGCCCGGCAACATCGACCTGACCGCTGCGGAGATCCAGCTGATGGCGCAGGGCGAGCGCGAGCAGCGCCTGAAGCGCGCGCTGGCGCCGATCCGCGACGAGTACGACTACATCCTGATCGACTGCCCGCCGGCGCTTTCACTGCTGACGCTCAACGCACTGGCCGCCGCCGATTCGGTGATCGTGCCGATGCAGTGCGAGTACTACGCGCTGGAAGGCCTGAGTGCGCTGGTGGAAACCATCGAGGCGCTGCGCGCCAGCCTGAACCCGGCGCTGGAGATCGAGGGCGTGCTGCGTACCATGTTCGATGTGCGCAACAACCTGGCCAACGCCGTATCGGCCGAACTGACCGAACACTTCGGCGACCGCGTGTTCCGTACCATCGTGCCGCGCAACGTGCGCCTGGCTGAAGCGCCCAGCCACGGCCAGAGCATCGTCGGCTACGACCGCGCCTCGCGCGGTGGCGTGGCTTACCTGGGCCTGGCTGGCGAGATCATCCGTCGCAACAACGAACGCAACAAGGCCACCAAGGCCGTGGAGACCGTCTGATGACCAGCAGCAAGCCGGCAGCCAAGAAGCGAGGCCTCGGCCGTGGCCTGGATGCGCTGCTCGGTCCGAAGGGGGCGGTCAGCCAGGTGCAGGCCACCACCGCGGTGATCGAACCGTTGCCGGGTGAGGTGCTGCGCAAGCTGCCGGTCGGCCAGCTGCAGCCGGGCAAGTACCAGCCGCGTCGCGAAATGGACGAGGGCAAGCTGTCCGAACTGGCGGACTCGATCCGGTCGCAGGGCGTGATCCAGCCGATCCTGGTGCGTCAGCTGCCGGCGGGCAACTTCGAGATCGTCGCCGGCGAACGCCGCTGGCGCGCCTCGCAGCTGGCCGGTCTGGACGAAGTGCCGGTGGTGGTGCGCGAACTGGAAGACCGCACCGTCATCGCGATGGCGCTGATCGAGAACATCCAGCGCGAAGACCTCAACCCGCTGGAAGAAGCCGAGGCGCTGCAGCGCCTGATCAGCGAGTTCACCCTGACCCATGCCGAGGCGGCCGAGGCCGTCGGCCGCTCGCGCGCGGCGGTGTCCAACCTGCTGCGCCTGCTGGAACTGCCGGTGGCCATCCGCCTGCTGCTGGAAACCCGACGCCTGGAAATGGGCCACGCCCGCGCGCTGCTGACCCTGGCCCCGGAACTGGCCGGCAAGCTGGCGCAGGAAGCGGCCGATGAAGGCTGGTCGGTGCGTGAAGTGGAGCGCCGCGCGCAGGCCTTCGCCGCCGGCAAGGTGCCGAGCAACCGCCCGGCGGCCGCGCCGAAGGTGCAGCAGGCCGACATCGCCTCGCTGGAAACCGAACTGTCCGAGTCGCTGGGGACCAAGGTGGCGATCAGCCACGGCCGCGGCGGCAAGGGCAAGCTGATCATCCACTACACCGATCTGGATACCCTCGACGGCGTGCTGGAAAAGCTGCGGACCCGCCAGGGCTGAGTCGCTCGGCACGTGGACAGAGACCTGCAATGACCATCCTGCTCACCGGCGCTGCCGGCTTCATCGGTGCCTACACCGCCCGCGCGCTGCTGGAGGCGGGCCAGCCGGTGGTGGGCCTGGACAACTTCAACGACTACTACGACCCGCAGATCAAGCGGGACCGCGTGGCCGCGCTGTGCCCCACGCTGGATCTGCGCACGCTTGACCTGACCGACCGTGAAGGCCTGGCCGCGCTGTTCGACGAACTGCAGCCGAGCGCGGTGATCCATCTGGCTGCGCAGGCCGGGGTGCGCTACTCGCTGGAGAATCCGCAGGCCTACGTCGACAGCAACCTGGTCGGCTTCGTCAATATCCTGGAACTGTGCCGCCACCGCGGCGTGCAGCATCTGGTCTACGCCTCCAGCAGTTCGGTGTACGGCGATTCGGCCACGCCGCCGTTCTCCGAGGACCAGCGCGTGGATCAGCCGCGCTCGCTGTACGCGGCCACCAAGGCTGCCAACGAGCTGATGGCGCACACCTACGCGCAGCTGTATGGCCTGCATGCCACCGGCCTGCGCTTCTTCACCGTGTACGGCGCGTGGGGACGGCCGGACATGGCGCCGCTGCTGTTTTCGCGTGCCGTCTTGGCCGGGCGCCCGATCGAGGTGTTCAACCAGGGGCGCATGCAGCGCGATTTCACACATGTCTCCGACATCGTGTCGGGTATCCTCGGCGCGCTCGCGCACCCGGCCGATGGTCCGGTACCGCATCGGGTATTCAACCTCGGCAACCATACGCCGGTCGAGCTGGAGCGCTTCATCAGCGTCATCGAGCAGGCCGCCGGCCGCCCTGCGCAGAAGGTCTACAAGCCGATGCAGCCGGGCGACATGGTCCGCACGATGGCCGACACCCGCCGCGCACATGACGCATTCGGCTTCGATGCGGTGACCCCGATCGAGCAGGGGCTGCCGCCCGTCGTCCAGTGGTGCCGCGAGTATTTCGGCGATCGCGCCTGAGGAGCAATCCTCACACAGCCGGATTCATCTTCGGATAACCTCGGCTTCGGAGAATGCGCGGTCTTTGTCCCCTCTTGGCCGAGTGACCCATGAGCCAACCCGAGCTTTCCGTTGTCGTCCCCGTATTCAACGAGCGCGACAATGTCGCGCCCCTGATCGCCGAAATCGTCGCGGCACTGCGGGGCCGGTTGCCGTTCGAGATCGTCTATGTCGACGATCACTCCCGCGATGACAGCCTGGCGGTGCTGCAGGGCCTGAAAGCCACCACGCCGGAGCTGCGGGTGCTGCACCACGTCGAGCAGAGCGGGCAGAGCACAGCGGTGCGCACCGGTGTCAAGCATGCCCGTGCGCCGTGGATCGCCACCCTGGATGGTGATGGCCAGAACGATCCGGCCGACATCCCCAAGCTGCTGGCGGCCCGCGATGCTGCCGACGGGCAGGTGAAGCTGTTTGCCGGCTGGCGCGTCAACCGCCAGGACAGCGGCAGCAAGCGCTGGGCCAGTCGCTGGGCCAACCGCATCCGGGCGCGCATGCTGCGCGACGATACGCCCGACACCGGCTGCGGCATCAAGCTGTTCGAGCGCGAAGCCTTCCTCGACCTGCCGTATTTCGACCACATGCACCGCTATCTGCCGGCGCTGATGCAGCGTGCCGGTTGGAAGACCACCAGCGTGCCGGTCAACCATCGCCACCGTACCGCTGGCGTCTCCAAGTACAACAACCTCGGCCGTGCGCTGGTCGGCATCCGCGACCTGCGGGGCGTTGCCTGGCTGATCACCCGCAGCAGGCGTACCGCGGTGGAAGAACGATGATGGCGCTGCACTGGCTCGACCAGCCGCTGACCTGGTTGTTCTGGACCGGCCTGCATGTGACGGGCTGGAAGCTGATCGGCTATACCGGCGCACTGATGTTCGGCGGCCGCTGGCTGGTCCAGTTCATCGCCTCCCGGCGTGCCGGCAAGCCGGTCATCCCGCGCCTGTTCTGGTACATGAGCGTGATCGGCAGCCTGATGACGCTGAGCTACTTCCTGTTCTCGGCCAAGCAGGATTCGGTAGGCGTGCTGCAGAACCTGTTCCCGGCGTTCACCGCGCTGTACAGCCTGCACCTGGACATCCGCCATCGCGGCTGGAAGCGGGACAAAGCCAGCCATTGAGGCAGCGCCGGAGAGGCGTCCGTTCTGCACGCTGCGCGCTCGCGGGGCATGGCCCCGCGCTACCGATCCAACCGTTGAGGCGGCACCTGGGCGGGATCGAACACCGGTAGCGCCGGGCCATGCCCGGCGAAGGTGTGCGGTCCCCGCGTTACCGGTCCTGCAGCGCAGGCAGGACTTTTGAACCATGCCCCGGCTGTCCGGCGGTGCCATGATCGGCGTCTGCCTTCCCGGGAACCTGTGCTCGTGAAAACCCGTCTTGCCGTTGCCCTGCTCATCGCCCTGTCCGCTCCGGCTGCCGTCGTGGCGGCTCCGCCCGCGCTCGCGGCGTCCGCCCCTGCGACCACCGAATCGGCGGCCGATGCCGCCTTCCGCGCGCTGTACGAAAAGGAATGGAAGTGGCGCCAGGCCGGGGGCGGTGAAGCCAGCGAGGATGGCGACGCGCCGGCCAACGCCACGCGGCTGCCCGATGTGGGCGCGGCCGCGCAGCAGGCGCGCCTGAAGGTCTGGGACCAGACCCTGGCCGAGCTGAAGAAGATCGACCCGAAGACACTCAGCGCCGACAACCAGGTGAACTACGCGATCTACCGCGACCAGGTGTTCAACCTCGCCGAGGAGGTGCGTCTGCGGGCCTACGAGATGCCGTTCAACTCCGATTCCTCGTTCTGGTCCAATCTCTCGTTCATGGCCCGGCGCGAGATGAAGACCGCGCAGGACTTCCGTAACTACATCGCACGCCTGGACGATGTGCCGCGCTATTTCGGCCAGCAGACCGAGAACATGCGCGCCGGACTCAAGCGGGGTTTCAGCGTGCCCCGCGCGGTGCTTGACGGGCGCGAGGTCTCCATTGCCACCGTCGCCGAGCTGAAGGACCCCACCGAGTCGCCGCTGTACGCGCCGTTCAAGAAGCTGCCGGCCAGCATTCCGGCGGCCGAGCAGGCGCAGCTGCAGGCGCAGGCCCGTGCGGCGATCAACGGCAAGGTGGTGCCGGCCTTCCAGCAGCTGCGTACCTTCTTCGTCAATGAGTACGTGCCGCAGGCGCGTACCACCCTGGCGGCCGAAGCGATGCCGGAGGGCAAGGCGTTCTACAGGCAGCAGATCCACGAATACACCACGCTGGACCTGTCGCCGGATGAGATCCATCGCATCGGCCTGGGCGAAGTCGCGCGCATCCAGAAGGAGATGAACGACATCATCCAGCAGGTCGGCTTCAAGGGCAGTTTCGGCGAATTCCTGACCTTCCTGCGCACCGATCCGCAGTTCTACGCCAAGACCCCGAACGAGCTGCTGTATCGGGCGGCGTGGATCTCCAAGCGCATCGATGGTGTCATCGGCAAGTACATGACACTGCCGCGCGCGCGCTTCACCATCGTGCCGGTGCCGCCGGACATCGCGCCGTTCTGGACCGCAGGCCGCGGTGGCATGGGCACCTATTGGCTCAACACCTACAACCTGCCGGCGCGGCCGCTGTACAACCTGCCAGCGCTGACCCTGCACGAGTCCGATCCCGGTCATGCCCTGCAGGGCGCGCTCGCCGCCGAACAGGGCGAACAGCCCGAGTTCCGCCGCAACGCCTACATCTCCGCCTACGGCGAAGGCTGGGGCCTGTACAGCGAGAAGCTGGGCGTGGAGATGGGCATCTATGAAACCCCCTACGAGGATTTCGGTCGCCTCACCTACGAGATGTGGCGCGCGGCACGCCTGGTGATCGATACCGGGGTGCACAGCAAGGGCTGGACCCGGGAACAGGCCATCGCCTACCTGCGTGACCATACCGCGCTGAGCGAGCACGAAGTGACCACCGAAGTGGATCGCTACATCTCCTGGCCGGGCCAGGCGTTGAGCTACAAGCTCGGCGAGATCGCCATCGTGCGCCTGCGCGCGCAGGCCGAGAAGGAGCTGGGCGACAAGTTCGACGTCAAGGGTTTCCATGACGCCGTGCTCAAGCAGGGGTCGGTGCCGCTGCCGGTACTGGAACAGCAGATCCAGGCCTATATCGCGCAGCGCAAGCAGGCCTGATCCGAAATGCCGCCGGGCATGGCCCGGCGCTACCGGAATGCGCGGTGGTAGCGCCGGGCCACGCCCGGCGAGCGCGAAGCGCGGCAGACGGGGCCGGATCACATGATCCTGCCCCGTCGTCTTTCAGCGCACCGGCCGCGGTCTGGCCACGCGCGCCGCGAAGGTCGGCAGCACCAGCAGGGTCAGCGCGGTCGCCGTGATCAGGCCACCGATCACCACCGTCGCCAGCGGTTTCTGCACCTCCGCACCGGAGCCACTGGCGATCGCCATCGGAATGAAGCCGACAATCGCCACCAGTGCCGTGGTCAGCACCGCGCGGACCCGGCTGGCGGCACCGTTGATTGCCGCCTGCAGGGGCGGGTCACCGGCATCGAGCCGCTCGCGGATGGCCTGCATCAACACCAGGCCGTTCAGCGTGGCCACGCCGGACACGGCGATGAAGCCGACCGCAGCCGATACCGAGAAGGGCATGCCACGCAGCAGCAGGGCGAGAATGCCGCCGACCAGCGCCAGCGGCACGCAGCTGAACACCAGCACGGCTTCCTTGCCACTGCGCAGGGCCATGAACAGCAGGCTGCCGATCAGCAGGAACACGACCGGTACCACCGTTGCCAGGCGCTTTTCCGCGCGCTGCAGGTTCTCGAACTGGCCACCCCAGGTGAGATAGGCGCCCGGCGGCAGCGCCACGTCGGCCACCGCTGCCTGCGCTTCGCCGACGAAGCCGCCCAGGTCGCGGCCGCGCACGTTGGCCTGCACCACCACCCGGCGGCTGCCATTGTTGCGGCTGATCTGGTTCGGCCCCTCGCTGACCGTGATGCGGGCCACCGAGGACAGCGGAATGACCAGCCCGGCCGGTGTGGCGATCGGCAGCGATGACAGCTGGTCCGGATCGTTGCGCGCGGCATCGTCCAGCCGCACCACCACGTCGAAGCGTCGGTCGCCCTCGAAGATCTTGCCGGCCGCCGTGCCACCGATGCCGGTGGCCAGTGCATCGCTTACGTCCGCAGCGGTCAGCCCGTACTGCGCGGCGGCGACATGGTCGATCTTCACGTTCAGGATCGGCAGGCCGGAAATCTGCTCCACCCGCACGTCAGCCGCACCGTCCACCGCACGCAGCTTCAACGCGACCTGGTCGGCCACCTTCTGCAGCTGGCTGAAGTCATCGCCGAAGATCATCACCGCCAGGTCGGTGCGCACGCCGGAGATCAGCTCGTTGAAGCGCAGCTCGATCGGCTGGCTGAACTCGAAGCTGTTGCCCAGCTGCTGCCCGGCCAGCGCCTCGAAGCGCGCCACCAGCGCCTCCTTGTCCAGCGTCGGATCGGGCCACTCCTTGCGCGGCTTCAGCACGATCACGCTGTCGGAGATGTTGGTCGGCATCGGGTCGATCGCGGCTTCAGCGGTACCGGTGCGCGAAAACACGGTTTCCACTTCCGGTTGCCCGGCAATCGCCTTTTCCAGCGCCAGCTGCATCGCCAGCGACTGCTCCAGCGAGGTCGACGGTACGCGCAACGCCTGCATCGCCACATTGCCCTCATCCAGCGTCGGCATGAATTCGCGGCCCAGCAGCGAGAACGAACCGATGCCCACCACCACCATCATCACCGCGCCGGCCAGCACCGAGCGCGGGTGGTCCACCGCCTTGCGGATCACCGGTTCGATGCGTGCGCGCAGCACGCGGATCAGGCGTGTTTCGTGTTCGCCGTCATCGGCGTGCGCCCCGCTTTCCTTCAGCTTCGGCTCGCGCACCAGCAGCGCAGCCATGGCCGGCACGAAGGTGAAGGAGAACAGGAAGGCACCCACCAGAGCCAGCATGAACGTGGCGGCCATCGGATGAAAAGTTTTTCCTTCCACGCCTTCCAGGGTCAGGATCGGCGCAAACACCAGCAGGATGATCAACTGGCCGAACGCCGCTGGACGCGCCATCTTCCGCGCCGACTCCGCCGCCACGCGCAGACGTTCCATCGCGGTCAGCGCACGGCCCAGTTCGGCGCGGCGCTGGCCCAGCATCAGCAGCGTCGACTCGATCACGATCACTGCACCGTCCACCAGGATGCCGAAATCCAGCGCACCCAGGCTCATCAGATTGCCGCTGATGCCGAAGCGGTTCATGCCGATCACGGCGAACAGGAACGACAGCGGAATCACCAGCGCGGTGATGGTTGCCGCGCGCAGGTTGCCCAGCAGCAGGAACAGCACCACCACCACCAGCAGCGCACCTTCGGTGAGGTTCTTTGCCACGGTTCTGATGGTGGAGTTCACCAGCACGCTGCGGTCCAGCACCGGCACGGCCACGATGTCGGCCGGCAACGACCTGTTGACCTGCTCCAGGCGCGCCGCTGCCGCCTGCGCGACGGTGCGGCTGTTGCCACCGGCGATCATCAGGGCGGTACCGAGCACGGCCTCGTGACCATTGCGGCTGGCCGCGCCCAGGCGCGGTGCACGGCTGAGATCGACATCGGCCACGTCGACCACGCGCACCACCACGCCATTGCGGGTCGCAACGGGGGCCTGCGCCAGATCATCAGTGGTCAGTGCCAGGCCGTCCGCACGTACCACCAGGCCTTCGCCGGCACGCTGCACGAAACCGGCACCCGCCTGCACGTTGGCGCGCTGCAGTGCCGTGACCAGGTCGGCCAGGCCCAGGCCATGCGCAGCCAGCCTGGCAGTGTCCGGGTGCACGCCGTACTCCTTCACGTACCCGCCGACCGTATCGACGCCGGCCAATCCCGGGCTGGAGCGCATCTGCGGCGCGATGATCCAGTCCTGCACCGTACGCAGGTAGGTGGCGCGTTCTTCCGGAGTGCGCAGCAGGCTGCCCTCCGGCGTCCGGTAGACCTCGCCGGCCTGCCAGCCCGCATCCCCCGGTCTGGCCAGCCGGGCGGGATCGAACGGGGTGAAGTCCACCGTCCACATCAGCACCTCGCCCAGGCCGGTGGTGACCGGCGACAGCAGCGGCGACGCGCCATCGGGCAGATCTTCCGCCGCTTCACGCATGCGCTCGGCCACCTGCTGGCGGGCGAAGTAGATGTCGGTCGCGTCGGTGAAGATCGCGGTGACCTGGGAGAAGCCGTTGCGCGACAGCGAACGGGTGGTGGTCAGGCCGGGAATGCCGGCCAGCGCGGTTTCCAGCGGGTAGGTCACCTGCCGCTCGATCTGTTCCGGTGTCAGCGCAGGTGCCACCGTGTTGATCTGCACCTGGCGGTTGGTGATGTCCGGCACGGCGTCGATCGGCAGCTTGCCCAGCTGGAACAGGCCCCAGGCCGCGATCAGCGCCGCCAGGAACACCACCAGCCAGCGGTAGCGCACCGCTGATTCAATGATGAGCTTGAACATGGTCGCCTCCTCAGTGGCCGTGCTCGGCTTCGCCCTTGGCCAGTTCGGCCTTGAGCAGGAAGGCATTGGTGCCGACGATGCGCTCGTTGCCGCTCAGTCCACCCAGGATCTCGATGCGATCACCGGCACGACGGCCGGCCAGCACCGGCTGTGCCTTGAAACCGCCTTCCACGGCGACGAACACGGCGCTGCTGCCGTCGACGTTCTGCACGGCATCGGCTGGCACGCTCAGTGCACCCTCCCGGCTTTCGGTGACCACCCTGGCCGAGACCGGCGAACCGGCCGGCGGCAAGGCCGCCTCCACCGGCGTCGCGCGGATGACCGCCACGCCGCCCTGCTGGCGCACGTCAGCCGCAGAACCGGTGACCGTGGCGGTGAAGCTGCCGCCCGGCACCGTGACCTCCAGCGTCATGCCCGGGGTGACCTGCGCGGCCAGCGCAGGCGGTGCGGTGAACACCAGCTCGTTCATCGCCGGATCGGCGACATCGGCCACCGCGCTGCCTGCGGCGACCACGCCACCTGGAGTGACCTGGACGTTGCCGACGATGCCGCTCACCGGGCTGGTGATGCGCACGCGGCCACTGGCATCGGGCGCACCGTTGGCCGCGGCCTGCGCCTGTGCGGCAGTCGCCTGCGCCTGTGCGGCCAGCGAACGGGCGCGCGATGCTTCCAGCTCCTGGCGGGCGACCACGCCCTGTTCGACCAGCGCCTTGTCGCGGCCGTAGGCCAGGCGTGCCGCCTCGGCTTCGGCCGATGCGGCCAGAGCGTTGGCGCGGAACACGGCGGCTTCGCCGCTGACCACGATCGCCAGGGCCTGGTTCTGCTTCACCGCTGTGCCTGGTGCCACCAGCACACGTTCGACGCGACCGCTCACGGTGGACGCCACCGAGGCACGTGCGCCCACCGATGGTTCGACACGGCCCGACAGGCGGGTGGAGCCGCCACCACCGCGTCCGACGGCCACCACTTCGATACCGGACGCCTTGATCTGTTCCGGCGTCAGCTGCACCACGCCTTCGTCGGCGTCGGCCGGTGCCTTGGTAGCCTCGGCCTTGGCGTCCGGGCTGTCAGCTGCGTGGCCGTGGCCGTCATCGCTGCCGGCTTTGGCTGCAGTGGCATCGGCTGTTTCCGGTGTCTGTGCGTTGCCGGCGCAGCCGGCGAGGAGAACGGCCAGCACGACGCCGCCAAGCAGGGGAAAGGAACGGGACAGTGTCATGGGGCCTCCATAAAGGGTGCGCGCCCCTCGAGGCGGGCAAGATCGATTTCAGCGGCGACGCGCGACAGGCGTGCATCCACCGCGGTGCCGCGGGCGGCAATGAGCGCGCTGCGCGTGCTGCGCAGTTCCAGCTGCGAGATGCGTCCGGCATCGAAGCCGACGCGGGCCAGCCGATAGGCTTCCTCGGCCGCCACCACGCTTTCATCGGCGGCGCGGGTGCGGCTGCTGGCGGCCTTCAGCCCGGCAATGGCCGACAGCCGTCCGGCCTCGCTGTCGCGGCGTTGCTGGTCCAGGCGGGCTTCGGCCGCGCGCTGGTCGGCACTGGCGGCACGGATGCCGCCCCGGTTGCGGTCGAACAACGGCACGGTTAGGCTGACGCCGAGCGTGTAAGCGCGTTCGCCGCCTTCGCGGAAGCGGGTCTGTCCGGCGGTCAGGCTCAGGTCGGGCAGCGCCCGCTTGCGCTCGACGTCCACCAGCCGGCCGGCCGCATCGGCTTCGGCTTCGGCGATACGCACCGCGAGTGCGGCATCGGTGGCGCCGCGTGGCAGCGGAGGTGCGCGGTCGAGCAGGCTGCTGTCGATCGACTGCACCGGCGAATCCAGCAGCGCGGCGCCGGCCAGGCGCGCCAGCGCGGCGTCGCGGAAGGCCTGCGCCTCGTCCAGCGCGGCGCTGGCATTGGCCACCTCGCTCTGCGCCTGCACCGCACGCAGTTGCGGTTCACGCCCTTGCCTGACCATGGCATTGACGGCCTTGGCATCGTCGCGGGTCAGGGCCAGCGCCTCTTCGGCCAGGGTGTAGCGGCGCAATGCGCTCTCTGCCTGTGCGTAGGCCGCGGCCAGCTGGCCGGCAACATCACTGCGGCTTTGCGCGCCACGCAGATTGGCGGCCTGGGCCTCGGCACGGGCGGCACGTACGCGCGCGCCGCGCTGGCCCCAGACCTCCAGCGGCTGGGACAGGCTGAGCACACTGTCGGCCTTGCCCATGCCGCCGTAGGAGCCGGTGCCCCACGCGTTCTCGGCCGACCAGGAAAGGGAAGGATTGGGCAGCGCACGGGCCTGGTCGGCGCGGGCGTCGGCAGCCTCGGCCAGCGCCGAGCCCACACGGGCGCCGGGCAGCTGGTCCAGTCGTTCAAGCAGGGTGTCGTAGGAAGGAGCAGCTTGCGCCATCACCGATGCCGCCGGGGCCAGGCCCAGCAACACGGCGACGACCAGCCCGGCCGCACGCGGCGACCGTGGTGTCAGGATCGACATAGGGGGATTCCGGTTGTGAGTGAAACGGGAGCCCGCAGCAGCGGGACGCGCTCAGCTCACGCCCGGGGGGGACGCGTCAGTTCATCCTGGGCGACGGCGTAGGCCGTCGCATCGCCGGCCGTCATCCAGCGCGCCGGCAGCGGCGCATCGAAGGCGGCGAAGGTGTTCGCCGGCAGGCTGGAGGTGGAATGGTGGCAGTGGTTATGCGTGCAGGCACCGGTGTGCTTGCTGTCACTGTCGCCTGCGGTGTCATCGGCCGCCGACTCCACATGTGCCACGCTGGCATGCGGTTCCACCGCGCACGCCAGCGCGTCGGCCACCGGCACGACCACGAATGCCGCCATCAGCAGCATCAGCAGGTACGAGCGTAGGTGGCGGGCGATCCGGCGCATGGAGGGGAGGCTAGCAAGCGGTTTTCGCCGGATACAATATCAATGGCCACTTCGGGAATTCGTCGGAATCTCCCGTTCAGCTGGGCGGGCGCGGGGTCGAATCCCTTTCCTCCGGAAAGGGCTCTGACCCAACCCGCCGTTCGGGTGCGTCGCGCACATGTGCTCTGGTAGGTGTCGACCTTGGTCGACACGCTTTTCGCCGCTGGGGTCAGATCCCTTTTCTCTGGAAAGGGCTCTGATCCCATCGCATTGCCGGCCAGCGGCCGGCACTACCCGGGTCACGGCAGCTTCGCGATCACCTTGATCTCGAACTGGAACCCGTACAACCACGTCACGCCGATACCGGTCAGGGTCGGGTGCGGCGCCTCGCCCCAGTACTCGGGCACGATCGCCCAGGCCTTCTCGAAGTTCTTCTCGGGATCGACCAGGAACACGGTCACGTCGATCACGTCATCAAATGTGCAGCCTGCGGCAGTCAACACCGCATTGAGATTCTCGAAGGCACGGCGCACCTGCGCCTCGAAATCCGGCTCGGGCGAACCGTCCTCGCGGCTGCCGACCTGGCCGGAAACGAACAGGAAGCCATCGGACCGGATCGCCGGCGAGTAGCGGTTGCGCTCATAGAGGGCCTGGCGCCCGGCGGGGAAAACGACATCGCGCTGTGACATGGGGAAGATCCCGTGGGAGAGAACACCATCCTCCCCGTCGGCGCTGTCTGGATAAACCGCGATGATCGGCCTAGATTGATTGCCAATTCCAAACAATTGCGGCCAGCCATGGACCGTTTCGAGGCGATGCGGGCCTTTGCCCGGGTGGTGGAAACCGGCAGCTTCACCCGCGCCGCGCACACCCTGCAGATCAGCCGCACCACGGCCACCCAGCTGGTGCAGCAACTGGAGGCGCACCTGCGGCTGCGCCTGCTCAACCGCACCACGCGGCGGGTCAGCGTCACCGCCGACGGTGCGGCCTATTACCCGCGCATCGCCCGGCTGCTGGCCGAACTGGACGAGGTGGAGGGCGGGCTGGGCGAGGCGGCCACCCAGCCGCGCGGGCGCCTGCGCGTGGATGTGCCCGGGCCCTACGCACGGCTGCGGCTGGTACCGGCGCTGCCGGATTTCCAGGCGCGCTACCCGGAGATCCAGCTGGATATCGGCGTGAGTGATCGCGAGGTCGATGTCATCGCCGACAACGTCGACTGCGTGATCCGTGGCGGCACCCCGACCGATCCGGCACTGGTGGCGCGGCCGCTGGGGGCGTTGCCGATCGGTTTCCACGCCAGCCCGGTGTACGTGCAGCGTTTCGGTGTGCCGGCCGATCCGCGTGCGCTGGAAGGGCCCGACCATCACATGGTCGGCTTCCTCAGCCCGCGCAGTGGCCGCGCCAGGGTATTCAGTGCACAGCGTGGCGATGAGCGCATCGAGGTGCAGGGCCGCTACACGGTCGGTTTCGATGATGGCAACGCCTATCTGGCGGCGGCGTTGGCGGGGCTGGGCGTGGTGGCGCTGCCCCGCTACATGGCCGAACCGCACGTTGCGCGTGGTGAGCTGCTGCCAGTACTGGAGGACTGGCAGCTGCCGCCGATGCCGATGCACGTCATGTTCCCGCCGAACCGGCACATGAGCCAGCGGCTGCGGGTGTTCATTGATTGGGTGGTGGAGGTGCTCGGAAAGTAGAGCGCATACCCAAACTTAATCTGATGTACGGACTGTCTGAGGAGCTAGGCTCTCTACTGACAAAGATGGCCGATGGAAGGGAATCGCATCATTGCCTCTTTAATGATGAGGCGCCATAGTTCTACTTTCCAAATTCGTGCTAGAGCCGATGAAACAGAGCGTGGCAACCGTGAAGATCGCGGAGATTGAGTTGCTGATCGGATCTGCAATAGCAGGATTCTTGCTTGCATCTGTCACCTGCGTCGGGCACATCGCAGGCAGCTCAATGTATGAGCATCTTTTTGAGGACAACCTTCATCTGGTGGTCCTATTAGTTTTCGGCTCAATAATCGTTGTTCCGACCTATCTGTATGAGCGACTTACCTGGCTGGAATTGAAGCGAATTCTGAAGAGCGGTCGATTGGATCTGCTTATTTCAGCCGCTGTAGGGGCATACGTTGCCCTGCAAATCGCGGCCAGCTTTCAGCTAGGAAATCGGATTGAGAACTTAGATGTGGCCTGGGGCGTATCTTTCTATTTGCTGACTACGATCGGGCTCGGAAGTGCAACAGTCCGGGCCACAGGTCGAGCTAAGTTGAGTCGCCACGAGCGAGTTTCGTTCCTGCCAGATGATGAGCTGAAAAGCGTCAACAATGATCAATTGAAATCTAGCGACCAAGCAAAGAGTTTTGCTGACCTGGTAGCAAAAGAAAGTGCGATTGGCGGGTTGGTGTTCGGCATTGATGGCCCCTGGGGAGTGGGGAAAAGCAGCTTTGTGAACTTCGCGCAAATCGAATGGGATAAGAATGAAGAAATAATTGTATTTCGATTTGAGCCAATTAAATATTTAGGTGAGGGCGACTTAGTCAGGTCATTTATTCGAGAGCTATCCGGGCGAATCAGGATTGATCATTTTGCCCCTGAGTTACGTCCGTTAGCATCTAAATACGCCCGAATGATTAAAGCTGAGCCCGGCTTTTCGATTCCTGGAGTTCGTCTCTCCATCGATAGCAATGCCAGTACGGTTGATGAAATTGTCGCTGATGTTGACGAAGTCCTTCGTAGGAATGGTCGGAGGGCAATAATTGTACTGGATGACCTCGATCGGGTTGAGTTCGAGGTAATGAATCGGGTTCTATTCATGATTCACAGGTCACGGCTCGCCTCAAACATAACATATGTCCTTGTCTATGATACTGAGAGAATAATCAAAAGGTCTGGAGATCAGTCGACTCGAGAATATTTAGAAAAATTCATCAACGCCAAAGTCTCTCTTTTCGCGGACCTCCGCGATCTAGCGGAATATCTGCGTGGAGGGTGGAGGTCTGCGCTATCCTCAGACGATAAATCAATCGGATCTGCGAGAGTTCTAGGTCTCCAGTCAATTCTCAGCAATCTCGCGGATTTGCTGGAAGGCAGTACGGGTGGGAATTATGTTGGCATGGTGGGTAATATAAGGAAAATTAAGCGACTTATTAACGCGATGCTGCTGTTGGGCATTGAGAGGATTGAGTTGCATCAGACGGACTTTAACAGAACGGATCTTATTAATCTTCTTGTGCTGCATCTAAACTTTCCGGGAGTGTTTAGGGAAATATATTCCAACGAGGGCGAGGGCCGAACTGGAATATTCTCAGTGGAGTCTTCTGGTGGCTTCTATGCAAATAGCGCCAAGTTCTCCGAATACGCTGCTGGCCTGTGCAGGGACTCTGAATACTTGGTAAAGCAGTTGTTTGACGTAGGCGTCATAGGTATTGATAAAGATAAGGCGACTAGGGGTCAGCTAATTTCGCTGGCATGCTTTAATTCCCCTGGAAGGAGAAATCTAGCCAACTACCTTGATCTGATTGTTAGGTTCGTTGTTCCTGATCCGCTTACCACTGAGGTCGTCTACGAAAGTATTCTGAACCAGGTTGCCTTGGGGTCAGAGGTGTCCGTTGAGATTGAAAAATCTGTACTTCACGAAAAATTTTCAGCCCAAGTGAAATTACTTGCGGCCTTTGCCTCGTCAGCTAATCAATTTAGTCGTGATGCTAAAGAGCAGATGATTGATTTCATCGTTGAAAATCTGCCGAAATTTAGTTCGGTTGGGTCTCCTTCAGATCGTTCAAATTGTATCTATTCGCTTGCAATAATTACTAACTCTATATTTGATGGCCTGGATCACGCATCTCCGAAGTTTCAGCATTCCGCCGCGCAGCTGCAGGAGCTTGTAGTTGGCAACGGAGATGCGTCATTGATAAATAGGCTCGGCGCAGTTGGGCGTGGGTTGCAAGGGATCCATGACGTCATGCTGCTTCGTCTTCTTTGCTGCGCCGATAGAGGAAATCAGTTGAGGAATATTCATCTTGCGCTGGCGCGCGAGCACATATACGCCAAGCCTGCAATGCAGTCCGGCCGCGCGAAACAGGAGAATATTTTTGTAATTGATGGCGTGAGATTAATATCGCAGAAGTCATTCCAGATTTTCAAAGAAAGATACATTGATTCTGGGGCCAATGTATTCATTGAATGCTGGAAGGAGTCGTCAAATGAGGACTTCGTCACCGCGCCCCTCGTCAAATGGGGTGGCGTCGCAGGGTTCATCTCTTACCAGCTGTCAAATTCATTGCCGCCGACTGGTAGTGGGGTGGGCTGTGGCTTTTACGATGTAAAGGGTGATTCCGACAAGCAGGGTATAGCTGAGATCATGAATACCTATCTTTTCGGACTTTGCTTTAGTTCAGATCAAGATGAAACCATGATGGTTTTCGCTGATTACTGCCTTTCGAACTTCTCTCGTGACTATTTCGATGATGAGGGAATAGGTGCTGTTCCAACTCGAGAGTCATTGGAGCAAGGATTGGATCCGGCTAGATTCAAACGGTTTTGGTTAGATAACCATGAGCGGTTCAAACTGAGGCGGCTGGATCGTTTGGAGCGAGTTGTCGAGACGGCGAACTATAGAGCCTCATATGCTGAGCATCTCAGGCAGGTGTGGGACACGTTAGACGCTGCATACCTGAACGCTGGGGCCGACGCCGACGCCGACGCCGACGCCGACGCCAATGCCAATGCCAATGCCAATGCCAATGCCAATGCCAATGCCAATGCGGTCATCGCAAATGGCATCGCGGTAGAGCGCGGGAATTGAGGGTTGCAACTTTGGCAAAGGGGTGCCATCATGCGCGGCTCGCTGTGTCCGGTTTTCTACCGGGCGGCGCCCCCGGGAGCACGTCCCCGGCCGCCCAACGCCAGCGTAACCCTTTGATTCTCTTGACGTGTGGTGGGCAACCACCGAGGCCGCCGTCTCCCGGGCTACGGGCTGACAACAACTACTATCGAGGTGCGCAATGTCCCGCGTATGCCAGGTTTCCGGCAAGCGAGTGCAGACGGGTAACAACGTCTCGCACGCCAACAACAAGACCCGTCGTCGTTTCCTGCCGAATCTGCACGAGCGCCGTTTCTGGGTGGCCAGCGAGAACCGCTGGGTCAAGCTTCGTGTTTCCGCGCATGCACTGCGCACCATCGACAAGAACGGCATCGATTCCGTTCTGGCTGAGCTGCGTGCGCGCGGCGAAAAGGTCTGAGGAGTAAAGCATCATGGCAGGCAAGCGCGATAAGGTCCGTATGATTTCCTCGGCCGGTACCGGCCACTTCTACACCACGGACAAGAACAAGAAGAACACCCCGGGGAAGATGGAATTCCTGAAGTACGATCCGGTCGTGCGCAAGCACGTCCTGTACAAGGAAGGCAAGATCAAGTAATCCGCACGGATTGCTGGTCCCCGCGAAGAAACCCGCCCTTGTGGCGGGTTTTTTCATGCCTGTCGTCTGGTCTGGTGGGTGCCGACCCTTGGCCGGCCCTGCCGTACTCCCTGCGCAGGCTGTCGCCTATGGCGCAGTGCGCGGAATCATGGGCCGAATGCGATAAGTGATTCTTCCTACCGGTTCCGGCAGTTCGCGCGATCCAAATCAATTGGAATCACTGGCTTCGCTGTGTCCATGATGGCAAGCCGCTGCATCTGCAGCGGCCGGGCTTGCAATCCCGAGGAATCGAGTAACGGTAAATTCGCCAGCCGCTGCCCCTGCTTTTGCAGCGGCTGGCGACCCGCTCTGCCTTCTGGCGGGCGGTGCGTGGGGGCCGTGTGCCCGCCGGTTTGTTCCCGTTGCTTGTTCCCCGGTATTGCAACCACGCATCGTCCGCCACCTTCACCGGTGGCCAGATCCGTTGAAGGAGGCTGCATGAACACCCCATCACACCGGCAGGACCTGGAACTGGGCTGGCTGCGCCTGCAGCGCATGCTCGAAGGCATCGAAGGCATGGCGCTGCTGCTGTGCGACCACCATCTGGCGCTGAGCAAGGGTACCTCCTCGCCGCTGCCGGAGGCGCAGCTGGAGCGGGCGGCGCAGGCCATTGCCTGCATGGCGCTCAACGGCCGCCGCCACGCCGAATCGGTGCGCCAGCTGTGCGAGGTACCGGTGCGGCATTGAGGCCCGCCCTCCCTTGTAGAGCCGAGCCCGTGCCCGGCTGCGCTGAGGCAGTCGAGCAAGCTCGACTCTACACACCCCGCTGGGCAGAATGGCCCATCACCTGCCGACGGACGACGCGATGCTGGTTGAGTGGTTGCTGGGATCGTATCTGCTGCTGATCGACTGGCTGATCCGGCTGGTCGCGCTGTGCTGGATTCCGACCCGCACCACGCCGGGCGCGGCCCGCAGCTGGCTGCTGCTGGTCGGTTTCGTGCCGCTGCTGGGCCTGCCGCTGTATCTGCTGTTCGGCCACCCGTGGCTGTCGCGCGAGCGCATCCGCCGCCAGGCCGAGGCCTCGCAGGTCATCCGCGAAGAGCAGGCGCTGCAGCGCCGCCTGCGCTGGAAGCCGGAACCGGATACGGCCAGTGCGGAAATCGTGCCGCTGGTGCAGCGCCAGGGCGATTTCATGCCGGTGCACGGCAACGCCGTCGATCTGCTCACCGATTACGACGAATCGCTGCACACGCTCATCGCCGACATCGACCAGGCCGAAGACCGCGTGCACCTGCTGTACTACCTGATGTTCGACGATTCGGTGGGCGAGGCCATCGTCGAGGCGCTGCAGCGTGCCGCCGCCCGCGGCGTGCAGTGCAGGGTGCTGCTGGACGCGGTGGGCGCCAAGCGCGGCCTGCGCGCCTACCGCAAGCGCCTGCAGGCGCGCGATATCGAAGTGCGGGCGATGCTGCCCGGCGGGCTGCGCTGGCGCCGCAGCGGCCGCATGGACCTGCGCAACCATCGCAAGATTGCGGTGATCGACAACGAAGTGGGCTACATCGGTTCTCAGAACCTGGCACGGCCGGAGTTCGTGCCAGGCCATCCCAACCGCGAGCTGGTGGCGCGTGTGCGCGGCCCGGCGGTGGCACACCTGGAAGCCGTGTTCGCCAGCGACTGGTACATCGAGACCGGCCAGCGCCTGGACGTCATTGCCGACGTACCCGAGTGCAGCGACGATGTTGCCACCCAGCTGCTGCCCAGCGGGCCGGCCTATCCGTACAGCAACGCGCGTGATGCCGTCGCCGCACTGATCCATCTGGCCCGCCGGCGGCTGGTGATGGTCACCCCGTACTTCGTGCCGGACGAAGCGACCCTGAGCGCGCTGCGCATCGCCGCGCTGTCCGGGGTGCAGGTGCAGCTGATCCTGTCGGCCAGCAACAACCAGCGGCTGACCGCCTGGGCGCAGGAGGCCTACTACGACGAGCTGCTGCGCTGTGGCGTGCGCATTGCCCTGTACGAGCCGCAGTTCCTGCACGCCAAGCACATGAGCGTGGATGAAGACATCGCGGTGCTCGGCTCGATCAACATGGATATCCGCTCGTTCGCGCTGAATGCCGAGATCGGTCTGGTCTGCTACGACCGCGTGCTGGTGACGCAGCTGTGTGCCATTGAAGACGATTACCTGCGCCAGTCGCGCCAGCTCGATCTGCAGCAGTGGCGCAAGCGTCCTGCCTGGCGCCGCAGCCGCGAAGGCATCGCACGCCTGGCCGACGCGTTGATGTGAACCGGTGCGCCGGAGCTCGAGCGGTCTCGATCATTGCGCACGCGGCGGCACTCCGGCCCGTCATGGCCGATGGCCTACAATCGGCACATGACTGATTCACCGTGTAATGGCGAACTGGACCTGGCGATCATCGGTGGTGGTGCGGCCGGGGTGCTGGTGGCGATCCAGGTGCTGCGCCAGGCCCGGTCGCCACTGGCGCTGGCCATCTTCGAACCCGCCTCGCAGCTGGCCAAGGGCATCGCCTATGCCACGCCGTGGCCGGAGCACCTGCTGAATGTGCCGGCGGCGAAAATGAGTGCGTTCGCCGAGCAGCCGGCTGACTTCCTCGATTACCTGATGGCCGTCAACGCCTACCCGGGCGAGACGCGCGAGGTGCTGGGCGAGCGTTATGTCGGCCGCCATCATTTCGCCGCGTACCTGCAGCAGCGTCTGCAGGAGGCGGTTGCGGCCAGCCCGGCGCAGCTGCAGGTGATCGCGCAGCCGGTGCGGGGCCTCACCCCGGATGACTCCGGTTACCGCCTGCAGCTGGGCGATGGCCACACATGGCATGCCGCGCAGGGGGTGCTCGCCACCGGCAACAGCATGCGTCCGCTGCCGGTGGCCGGTGCCGATGGACTGCCTGCCGACACCGTGGTCGAAGCCTGGGACTACGACGGCGTGCGCGCGTTGGCAGGCGCGCACGCGCTGGCCATCGTCGGTTCCGGTCTGAGCATGGCTGATACGGTGCTGGCGCTGGTCGCGGCCGGTCACACCGGCCCGCTGCATGTGATTTCCCGTCACGGCCTGCTGCCGCTGCCGCACGCGCACGCGGGCCTGCCGGATTTCGACCCCGCCCCCCTGCTGCCGATGACGCTGCGCCAGCGCCTGCGCACGCTGCGCCGGCAGGTGCGCCGGGCCGAGGCGGATGGCCTGCCCTGGCAGGGCGTGATGGACCGCCTCCGTCCGCATGGACAGGCGCTGTGGTGCAGCCTCGACGAGGCCGACCAGCGGCGGTTCCTGCGCCATGGGGTGCGCTACTGGGATGTACATCGCCATCGCATCGCCGAAGAGGTCGATGCACAGTTGCGCGCATTGCAGGCCAACGGTCAGCTGCGCGTGCATCGCGCACGCCTGGATCGGGTCTGGCGTGAGGGCGATGCGCTGCAGCTGTCGGGCCACGATGCGGCCGGACACCCGCAGCAGTGGACGATCGGGGGTGTGATCAACGCCACCGGTGTGGAGACCCGCGCCACCGCGTTGCGCAATCCGTTGCTGCAGCAGCTTCAGGCCGATGGCCTGGCCCGTCCCGGGCCGCATGGGCTGGGCCTGGACAGCACGGTGCCCGGCGACCGCGTGCGCAGCGCCGGCGGCCAGCCGCAGGCGCGGCTGGGCGTACTTGGCAGCCTGCGCATCGGCAGCCTGTGGGAAAGCCTGGCGGTGCCTGAACTGCGCCAGCAGGCGCAGGCACTGGCCACCCAGGTGGTCGCAGGAGCCGCGACGGCGATGCCGTAAAATGGGGGCATGGATGTCTCCCACCTGCTTGATGGCCTGAACCCGGCCCAGCGCGAAGCCGTCTCCGCTCCCCCCGGCCACCACCTGGTGCTGGCCGGTGCCGGTTCCGGCAAGACCCGCGTACTTACCCACCGCATCGCCTGGCTGCATGAAGTCGAAGGCGTGCCGACCCATGGCATCTTCGCGGTGACCTTCACCAACAAGGCCGCCGGCGAGATGCGCCACCGCATCGACGCACAGCTGCCGCATGGCAGCCGTGGCATGTGGATCGGTACCTTCCACGGCCTGGCCAACCGCCTGCTGCGCCTGCACTGGCAGGACGCGAAGCTGCCCGAAGGTTTCCAGGTGATGGATTCGGACGACCAGCTGCGGCTGGTCAAGCGTGTGGTGCAGGCGCTGGAGATCGACGACGGCAAGCATCCGCCCAAGCAGATCGCGTGGTGGATCAACGAACAGAAGGATGAAGGCCGCCGCCCGCAGCACATTCAGCCCGAGCCGCACGATGCGTGGCTGGAAACCATGCGCCAGGCCTACATCGAGTACCAGGCGCGCTGCGACCGTGCCGGCCTGGTCGACTTCGCCGAACTGCTGCTGCGCGCGCATGAGCTGCTGCGTGACAATCCCGGCCTGCTGGCGCACTACCGCGCCCGCTTCCGCGAGATCCTGGTGGACGAGTTCCAGGACACCAATGCCATCCAGTACGCCTTCGTGCGCGTGCTGGCCGGGGAGTCCGGCCATGTGTTCGTGGTCGGCGACGACGACCAGGCCATCTACGGCTGGCGCGGTGCCAAGGTGGAGAACGTGCAGGGCTTCCTGCGTGATTTCCCGGGCGCGCAGACCATCCGCCTGGAACAGAACTACCGTTCCACGGCCAACATCCTCGGTGCTGCCAACGCGGTGATCGCGCACAACCCCGATCGAATCGGCAAGCAGCTGTGGACCGACAGCGGTGACGGCGAGCCGATCGACCTGTACGCGGCGTACAACGAGATGGACGAGGCCCGCTACATCGTCGAACGTGCCCGCCAGTGGGTGCGCGATGGTGGCAGCTACACCGAAGTGGCCGTGCTCTACCGCAGCAATGCGCAGTCGCGTGCGCTGGAAGAAGCCCTGCTGAGCGAGCAGGTGCCGTACCGCGTGTACGGCGGCATGCGCTTCTTCGAACGCGCCGAGATCAAGGACGCGCTGGCCTACCTGCGCCTGCTCTCCAACCGCAATGACGATGCCGCCTTCGAGCGCGCGGTGAACACGCCGACCCGCGGCATCGGTGAGCGCACCCTCGACGAAGTGCGGCGCGAGGCACGAGCGCAGGGCATTTCGCTGTGGGAAGCCACCATGCTGGTCACCCAGGGCAATGCGCTGGCCGCGCGTGCGCGCAACGCACTGGCGGGATTCCTGGTGCTGGTCAACGAACTGCAGGCGCAGACCCGGGACATGACCCTGGCCGAGCGCGTGGACCACGTGCTCTCGCGCTCGCAGCTGCGTGAGCACTGGAGCAAGGAAAGCCGCAATTCGCTCGACTCCGAATCGCGCACCGACAACCTCGACGAACTGGTCTCGGTCGCCTCGCGCTTCGTGCGGCGTGCCGATGACATCGAGGAAGTGGGCGAGGACATGGACGAGCTGGTGGCGTTCCTGGCCTACGCTGCGCTGGAGGCCGGCGAGGGCCAGGCGCAGGCCGGCGAGGACGGCGTGCAGCTGATGACCCTGCATTCGGCGAAGGGCCTGGAATTCCCCCTGGTGTTCCTGGCCGGCATGGAGGATGGCCTGTTCCCGAGCGCGCGTTCGCTGGAAGAAAGCGGCCGGCTGGAGGAAGAGCGGCGCCTGGCGTATGTGGGCATCACCCGGGCGCGGCAGAAGCTGGTGCTGTGCTACGCCGAATCACGCCGCATCCATGGCCAGGACAACTACAGCCTGCCTTCGCGATTCCTGCGTGAGATTCCACGCGGGCTGCTGCATGAAGTGCGGCCGAAGGTGCAGGTCTCGCGTCCCGCGTCGCTGGGCAGCAGCCGGGTGATGGGGCATGCCGCCATCGAGCTGCCGCCGATCAAGCTCGGCGCGCTGGTCAGCCATCCCAAGTTCGGCGAAGGCATGGTGACCGATTACGAAGGCAACGGCGCCCACGCCCGCGTGCAGGTCGAGTTCGCCGACGCCGGCAGCAAGTGGCTGGTGATGGCCTACGCCAACCTGACGGTGATCTGATTCCCGTCGAGGGGTCGCTGGGATACCTGTAGAGCCGAGCCCATGCTCGGCTGCTTCCGGCGGGGAAAGCAGCCGAGCATGGGCTCGGCTCTACAATAGGCGGCATCTCTTCCAGGAATGCCCCCATGACCGAGCCCACGCTGCATGTCACCGTGACCTTGAACGCCAGGCTGCAGCCTGAGCATCGCCACGAGCTGTTCGAGGATCCGCTCGACGCGCTGCTGCAGGCCGCCGAAGTGGGCGAAATCACCGGCGGCGGGACCGCCCTCTCCGATGACGGCGAGGTCGAGTACGGCGACATCGAGGTGGCGCTTCATGACGCGGCAGGTGTGCCGAAGTTGATCGATCTGCTGGAGCAGCTGGGTGCGCCGAAGGGATCGAAGGTGCAGGGCGCCGGGGACGGCGACCGCGGTTTCGGCGTCACCGAAGGCCTGGGCATCTATCTGGATGGCCAGAACCTGCCGGACGAGGTCTACGAACAATGCGATTCCAACCATGTGTTCGAACAGCTGTCCGAACGCATCGATGGCCTGGGCGAGATCTGCAGCTGGTGGCAGGGCCCGACCGAGACCGCGCTGTACATGTACGGCCAGTCGTTCGAGGCGATGCGTGATGCGATCGCCGGGTTCGTGGCCAGCTACCCGCTGTGCCAGAACGCACGCGTGGTGCAGATCGCCTGAGAGGGCCACCTGTAGAGCCGAGCCCACGCTCGGCTCATCCATCCGGAGCCGAGCATGGGCTCGGCTCTACAGGCGCCGGATTGATCCTGCTCAAAGCGCCACGTGCACATCGGGTGTGCAATGGTGGCGTTCCCATCCGGCGGATTGCCACGGAGCCCTACCATGTACACGCGCATCCTGATCGCCACCGACGGGTCCGAGCTGGCCGACAAGGGCCTGGCCAAGGGCCTGGAGCTGGCCAAGGACCTCAACGCCGAGGTCGATATCGTCACCGTTTCCGAGCCGTGGGCCGTCGGCATGTACGACGCCATGGGCTGGAGCGTGGGCTACATGAACAGCCCCGAGTACAAGGCCGACCGCGAGGAAGGCGCGCAGAAGGTGCTGCAGCCGGCGCTGGCCAAGGCCGCCGAACAGGGCATTACCGCCAACCCGGTGCACGTACTGGACCGCTACGCGGCCGACGGCATCATCGAGACCGCTGCCGAGCGCAACAGCGACCTGATCGTGATGACCTCGCATGGCCGTCGTGGCGTGACCCGCGTGCTGCTGGGCAGCCAGACCGCCGAGGTGCTGGCACGCAGCACGCTTCCGGTGCTGGTCATCCGCTGAGGCACGTGTTCCCGGGGAGGGGACACCGACGCCGGCCGCAGGATGCGCGCCGGCGTCATCTTTTATGCAGCCGGGCTCGCTGGGGTCGGATCCTGCGGAAAGGGATCCGACCTCTGTCACATCACCAGCTGTAGAGCTTCCAGTACACCGGCGAGACGCCGTCCTTGTCGGTGTCCATGCGGCCATCGCCGTTCTTGTCGTACATGTAGAACGGGGCACCCCGCGACGGCGTCACCTTGACCATGCGCAGCTGCCCGGCCACGCGGTACTCCTCGATGGTGTCGCCGTTGCTCATGGTGCGGCTGGAGACCTCGGCGCCCTTGACGTCGACCGGGGGCGCCCCGGCGCCACCCATGCTGGCGCAGCCGGCAAGCAGGAGCAGGGAGGCCAGCATCAGAGTCTTCATGGGCGGTGGTCCTTTGCCTGGAAAGAGATTCGATTATGCCCCATCGTCGGGCATGCGCCGTGTCGCCGCTGTGCAGGGACAGGCGCGTAGAATCGCTGCATGAGCAGATTAGTCCTGATCGACGGGTCCAGTTACCTGTACCGCGCGTTCCACGCGCTGCCGCCCCTGTCCAATGCACAGGGCGAGCCCACCGGCGCGCTGTTCGGCGTGGTCAACATGCTGCGCTCGACGCTGAAGGAGCGGCCGGCCTACGTCGCGTTCGTCGTCGATGCGCCCGGCAAGACCTTCCGTGATGACCTGTACGACCAGTACAAGGCCAACCGTCCCCCGATGCCCGACGAGCTGCGCAGCCAGGTCGAGCCGATGTGCCGCATCGTCGAAGCGCTGGGCATCAGCATCCTGCGCGTTCCGGGCGTGGAAGCCGACGATGTGATCGGCACGCTGGCCCTGCAGGGCCAGGCGCAGGACCTGAAGGTGACGATTTCCACCGGCGACAAGGACTTCGCCCAGCTGGTGCGGCCGGGCATCGAGCTGGTCAACACCATGACCGGCAGCCGCATGGATTCGGACGCGGCGGTGATGGAGAAGTTCGGTGTGCGCGCCGACCAGATCGTCGACCTGCTGGCGCTGATGGGCGACAGCGTCGACAACGTGCCGGGCGTGGAGAAGTGCGGGCCGAAGACCGCCGCCAAGTGGCTGGCGGAGTACCAGCACCTGGAGGGCGTGATGGCCGCCGCGCCGGCCATGAAGGGCAAGATCGGCGAGAACCTGCGTGCGGCGCTGGAGCGCCTGCCGCTGAACCGCGAACTGGTGACGATCCGCACCGACGTCGCACTGGAGGCCACCCCGACCACGCTGGCGCTGCGCGAACAGGACGTGCCGGCGCTGACCGAGCTGTACACGCGCTACGGGTTCACCCAGGCGCTGAAGGAACTGGGGGCGCCGCTGCCGGCACCGGCCGTGGCCAGCGAGGCGGCACCGAGCCTGCGTGGCACGGCGGCCGGCTTCGCCCGTGGCAGTGCGGAGGCACCGGCCGAGGGCACGCTGGATCCGGCACTGGCCGCGCCAGGTGAATACGAGACCGTGCTTACCAGCGGACAGCTGCAGGCCTGGGTGGAGCGGCTGCAGCAGGCCGACCTGATCAGCTTCGATACCGAGACCGACGCGCTGGATGCGATGCGCGCGCGCCTGGTCGGTGTCAGCCTGGCGGTCGAGCCGGGCAGGGCGGCCTACATCCCGGTGGGCCATGACTACCCCGGCGCACCGGCGCAGCTGCCGCTGCAGCAGGTGCTGGACGCGTTGCGCCCGGTGCTGCAGGACCCGGCAAGGAAGAAGCTGGGCCAGCACGGCAAGTACGACCTGCATGTGCTGCGGCGCCACGGTGTCGAGGTGCAGGGTTACCACGACGACACCATGCTTGAGAGCTTCGTGCTCAATTCCACCGCCACCCGCCACGACATGGATTCGCTGGCCCTGCGTTACCTGGGCTACACCACCATCAAGTTCGAGGACGTGGCCGGCAAGGGCGCCAAGCAGATTCCGTTCTCGCAGGTGGGCATCGACGAGGCCAGCCGCTATGCGGCCGAGGACGCCGACATCACCCTGCGCCTGCACCGCGCGCTGCAACCGCAGCTGCTGGCCGAACCGGCCCTGGACAGCGTGTACCGCGACATCGAGATGCCACTGGTGCCGGTACTGGCCAGCATCGAGGCCAACGGCGTGCGCATCGATGCCGACGAGCTGCGCCGGCAGAGCCAGGACCTGTCTTCGCGCATGCTGGCCGCGCAGCAGAAGGCCACCGAGCTGGCCGGGCGCAGTTTCAACCTGGATTCGCCGAAGCAGCTGCAGGCCGTGCTGTTCGACGAGCTGAAGCTGCCGGCGGTGGTGAAGACTCCGAAGGGCCAGCCCAGCACCAATGAAGAGGCGCTGGAGGCGATCGCCGACCAGCATGAGCTGCCGCGGGTGATCCTCGATTACCGTGGCCTGGCCAAGCTGCGCAGCACCTATACCGACAAGCTGCCGGAGATGGTCAACCCGGATACCGGCAGGGTGCACACCAGCTACCACCAGTCCGGCGCTGCCACCGGCCGCCTGTCCTCCTCGGACCCGAACCTGCAGAACATCCCGATCCGCACCGAAGATGGCCGCCGCATCCGCCGCGCCTTCGTCGCACCGGAGGGCTGCCAGCTGCTGGCCGCCGACTATTCACAGATCGAACTGCGGATCATGGCCCACCTGTCCGAAGACCCGGGCTTGGTGCGCGCCTTCGAGCAGGGCGCCGACGTGCACCGCGCCACCGCCGCAGAAGTGTTCGGCCGCACCCTGGACGAGGTGACGCCGAACGAGCGCCGCGCGGCCAAGGCGATCAATTTCGGCCTGATGTACGGCATGAGTGCCTTCGGCCTGGCCCGCAACCTGGGCATCGACCGGGGCCAGGCGCAGGATTATGTGGCGTTGTACTTCAGCCGTTACCCGGGCGTGCGTGACTTCATGGAGCGGATGCGCCAGCAGGCCCGTGACCAGGGCTATGTGGAGACGCTGTTCGGCCGCCGCCTGTATCTGAACGATATCCATGCACGCAACCAGGGCCTGCGTGCCGGTGCTGAACGCGCGGCGATCAACGCGCCGATGCAGGGCACCGCTGCCGACATCATCAAGCGCGCGATGGTGGATGTTGACCGCTGGCTGCGCGACAGCGGGGCGCCGGCGCGGATGATCCTGCAGGTGCACGATGAACTGGTGTTCGAAACCGAGACTGCGTTTGTCGAGGAGCTGCGGGAAAATGTGGTGCAGCGTATGTCGCAATCGGCACAGTTGCGTGTCCCTCTGGTGGTCGACACCGGCATAGGCAAGAACTGGGACGAGGCACACTGAGTCGCTTTCGGTCCTGAAACGACGTGAATTTGTTCATCTGGCCACAGTTTCTGACTCGGCCATGAATACTCGCCCCATTGCGGTTCATTAAATTGGCTCCCTTCACGAACCGTTAGTGTTCGGAGTGGTTCTATAGCTCTCGACAGGCGCAATGCCTGTTGTGGATCTCTCCCATCCCCTGGAGCAGATCTCGGAACGGGGACTCCTCCCCAAGTGCCCGTTCCCCGGCCCCGTTGACCTCCCCCTGGTCAGCGGGGCTTTTTATTTGCGCCGCCGGCAGGCTGCCGGCTGCTAGGCTGGGCCACCGCCCAGCAGGGGAGCCCGCAATGCACGATCTGTTCGCACTGGCGATGCCGTGGTGGGAGTTCATCCTGCGCGCGGTGGTGGTCTACACCGTCGTGCTGGGCCTGGTGCGCCTCAGCGGCAAGCGCGCGCTGGGGCAGATCACCCCGTTCGACGTGCTGCTGATCGTGCTGCTGGGCAACGCGGTGCAGAACGCGCTGCTGGGCCAGGACACGTCCCTGGGCGGTGGCCTGCTGCTCGCCGCGACCCTGATCCTGCTCAACTACGGCGTGGGCTGGGTGACCACCCGCAACCGCCGCCTGGAGCGCCTGATCGAGGGGGAACCGGTGGTGATCGCCCGTGACGGCACCCTGTTGCGGGATGTTCTGCGCCGCGAACTGATCAGCCGGGCCGATTTCGATGCCGCCATGCGCCAGCAGGGCTGCCTGCGCATCGATGATGTGCAGGTGGCGCTGCTGGAAACCACCGGCCACATCACGATCATCGCCCGGCACACGGACGCGTAGGGCCGGCGGCATGCGTGCGGGGACGGCCACGCCGCCCCGCGAGATGCCTTAGAGCCAGTCGCGCGGGACCAGGTAATCGGCCAGCCGGGCTTCCGGACTGCCCGCCTCGGGGGTGAAGCCGTATTCCCAGCGGACCCGCGGCGGCAGGCTCATCAGGATGCTCTCGCTGCGGCCGCCGCTCTGCAGGCCGAACAGCGTGCCGCGGTCGTAGACCAGGTTGAATTCCACATAGCGGCCCCGCCGGTACAGCTGGAATTCGCGCTCGCGCTCGCCATGGGCGATGTCCTTGCGCTGCTGCACGATCGGCAGATAGGCATCGAGGAAGCCGTCGCCGACCGCCCGCAGGTAATCGAAGTCGCGTTCGAAATCGCCGTGCAGATCGTCGAAGAACAGGCCGCCGATGCCGCGCGTTTCGTTGCGGTGGCGCAGGAAGAAGTACTCGTCGCACCAGCGCTTGTGCGCGCTGTAGCGCTCTTCACCGAACGGCGCGCACAGGTCGTGGGCGACCTGGTGCCAATGGCGCACGTCCTCGTCGAAGGGATAGAAGGGGGTCAGATCGAAACCACCCCCGAACCAGCTGGCCACCACTTCGCCGTCGCGCTGCGCCTGGAAGAAGCGCACGTTGGCATGGGTGGTGGGCACATAGGGGTTGAGCGGGTGGAACACCAGCGATACGCCGGTGGCGCGCCAGGAGGCGCCGGCCAGCTCCGGTCGGTTGGCCGAGGCCGACGGCGGCAAGCGGCTGCCGGAGACATCCGAGAAGCCGATTCCGGCCTGTTCGAACACCGCGCCGTCGCGCAGCACGCGGGTACGGCCACCCCCGCCTTCAGCGCGCTGCCACAGGTCTTCCTGGAAGCGGGCCTGGCCGTCGGCCGCTTCGATCGCCGCACAGATGCGGTCCTGCAGGTCGGTCAGGTAGGCGCGCACGCGCTCGAATTCGTTCATGACGCGTACTTTACCGCAGGGCCTGCCGCACGCCGCGGGTGAGGGCAGGTCAGTGGAAGCAGGAGCGGATATCCGGCCGCAGCAGGCGCCAGGCCAGCCAGCCCTGCGCGACGAGCAGGGCGAAGGCGCCGCCGAACAGGGTCAGCGACATGAGGATGTGCTGGGTTCGCGCTTCGCGCAGTGTGTCTGGATCGACGATACGCCCGATGACGTCGGCGACGACGCTGTCCAGCCACCCGGCGACGGCGAAGTTTGCCAGGGCCGAGAGCCACAGCAATGCCACGTAGCTCCAGAGGCCCCAGCGACGTCGCCGGGCGAATCCCCAGCTGGAAAGCACGGCGGGGATCGCTGACAGCATCAGCCACAGGGTAGCGTCCACCGGTTTGCGCAGGATCCACAGCACGCTTGGCGGGAACTGCTGTTCAGTGGCCGACAGCAGCATCCACCGCCAGAACGGGCCGCCGGACAGCTGCCAGACCACCAGCGCCTGAATCGCCATGGCCACCACGAACGCTGCGCAGATCAGCAGCGACGCCAGGCCGAGCGGCCGCACGAAATCCTCCGGGTTGAGCGGCGTGGCAGGGCGGTGCCGGGGCGGTTGAAGCGACATCCGATGTCCTTGGCTGCAGTGGCGTCTTCAGCGGGTCGCCACCCGGGTGGCAACGGCCGGCAGGATATGGTGTTCGCTCAAGGGTGCCAAGAGCAGGCCATGGGGCGGGCGCAGCGGCACCCACGCCAGCTCGGCGATTTCCGCGCGTGCCTGCGGCGTGCCCTGTACCTGCACCCACCAGGCCTCGGCCTGTACGCGATGACCAGGCTCGTTCACCGCCCAGTCCTGGAAATGGCCCAGCGCCACGGTCGGGTCGGCGAGCAGGCGCACGCCCAGCTCTTCGTCCAGTTCGCGGGCGAGCGTCTGCAGTGGCGTTTCGCCCGGTTCGGGCTTGCCTCCGGGCTGGATGAAGCGGTCGGCGCCGTGCTTGCGTACCACCAGCGCCCGGCCGTGGTCGTCGACGATGACGGCGGCCACGATGTGGATCGTGGCCGCGGCACTGCTCACTTCAGGTTCTGCTCGAACAGCTTGAGGATGCGCTTGTACTGGTCCAGCCAGGAGTCGGCGCGGACGTAGCCGTGGCGCTCCAGCGGGTACGGGGCGATCGACCAGTTGTCCTTGTGCAGCTCGATCAGGCGCTGGGTCAGGTTCACCGAGTCCTGGAAGAACACGTTGTCATCCATCATGCCGTGCGCGATCAGCAGGTTGTCCTGCAGGTTCTGCGCGTACTCGATCGGCGAGGACACCCGGTACGCCTCTGGATCGATGTCCGGCGTGTTGAGGATGTTGCTGGTATAGGCGTGGTTGTAGTTGTGCCAGTCCACCACCGGGCGCAGCGCGGCACCGGCCTTGAAGGTGCCCGGTGCGCGGAACAGCGCCATGAAGGTCATGAAGCCGCCGTAGGAGCCACCGTAGATGCCGGCGTGGTCACGGTCGCCCTGCTGGGTGTCCACCAGCCAGTCCAGGCCGTCCTTGTAGTCTTCCAGTTCCGGGTGGCCCATGTTGCGGTAGACGGCCGTGCGCCAGTCGCGGCCGTAGCCCTCGCTGCCGCGGTAGTCCATGTCCAGCACGATGTAGCCCTTCTGCACCAGCAGGTTGTGGAACATCTGCTCGCGGAAGTAGGCCGGGTAGCGCTGGTGCACGTTCTGCAGGTAGCCGGCACCGTGCACGAACATCACGATCGGGTACTTCCTGCCCGGCTCCTTGTGCTCGGGTTCGTAGTACTTGGCCCAGACCACGCCGGCGCCATGCCTGGACGGTACCGCCACCAGCTTCGGCTGGATCCACTGGCGCGCCTTGAAGTCGGCGCTGCGGGTATCGGTCAGCACGCGGGCCTGGCCGCCCGCGCTGGGCAGCACCGCCAGCTGCGGTGGCAGGTAGGCACCGGAGTAGCGCACCAGCAGCTGCTGGCCATCCGGCGACAGCGAGAAGTCTTCCACGCCGTTGAGGCTGGTCAGCTCGCGGACCTGACGGCTGCCGGTGTCGACCGCGCAGACTTCGTAATCGTGCGGGGCCTGCTGGTTGCACAGGAAGTAGAAGCCCTTGCCGTCGGCCGACAGCACGGGCGCGGAGGTCTCCCACTTGCCGCTGGTCAGCGCCTGCGGCCGGGCAGTGCCGGCCTGGGTGTACAGGTGCGAGAAGCCCGATTCCTCGGACAGCAGCCACAGCGTGCGGCCATCGGCCATCCAGCCGAAATCGTTGAAGCCCCAGTTGATCCACGCGTTGTCGGTCAGCCGGTGGCGGTTCTGCACGCGGCCGTCGCTGCCGATGCTGACGATCCAGCGGTCCTTGTTGTCGTTGGCGCGCAGCATCACCGCCGCCTGCTGGCCATCGGCGCTCCAGCGCATGCCGCCGCCCATGAAGTCGCTCATCACCTGCACGCTGCGTTCGCCCTTCAGCGCCTCCTTGCCGGCCTTGCGGCGCAGGTCGGCCAGCGGGTCGGTGGCGATGCCCGGCAGGCCGGACAGCGACAGCTTCTGCGCCTTGCCGCTGCGCACGTCCACGTACCACAGGGTGTGCGGCTCGTTGCCATTGCGACCGACGCGGGTGCGGGTGTCCTCGGTTTCCTCGTAACCGGATTCGGTCACGTACAGCGGCATCTTGCTGGTGCGGCCCTCGTCGAAGTCCTTCGGCGTGGTCACCACGATCAGGTGGCCCAGGTCCGGCGACAGCACGCTGTCGGCGATCTCCACGTCGGCGCCCAGGTATACCGGGCCCGGCGCGCGGGTCGGGTCGGCCTGGCGCCAGCGCTGGTCCTGGTCCTTCAATGCCTCGCGCTGCTCGCGGTCGCGACGCAGGGTTTCCAGGGTACGCAGCTGCTGGTCGCGCAGCAGGTCGTCCTTGGGCGCGCTGTTGGGGTCCTTGTCGGCCTTCAGGCTGGCAACCTGCTGCACGCCGCCGGCAGCGGTCCAGTGGAACCAGTTCTGGCCCACCCGCCAGATCACGCCGTTGTCGGCAGCGAAGTTCACCCCGCTGGCGCGCTCGTTGCTGCGCGTGAGCTGGGTGAGCGCGCCGCTGCGCAGGTCGCGCACGAACACGTCGCCGTTGCGGACGAAGGCGCTGCGGGTGCGGGTGCGGTCGTAGACCGGATCGGCCACGTCCAGGGTGCCGCGCTGGTCGTCAGCCACCTGGGCCGCAACACCACCGGCCACGGGCTGGCGGAAGGTGTCGCGCACCGGGCTGCCGTTGCGCTTGAGCTGGTACTCGACCTGCTGGCTGTTCCACGACCACCAGGCCTTCTCGACCGGCGGACCGATCCAGTCCGGATCCGCCATGGCCTGTTCGATGGTGATCGGCGTCGGCGCGGCATGGGCGGCCGGTGCGGCCAGCACGGCCGACAGCAGGAGGGACAGGGGCAGCACTCGGGACATGGGCGGACGGCACCAGAAAAGGAAACCGGGCAAGGGTAGCAGCCGTTCGCGCCGCAGGAGGGGGCCACAGGTCATGGCAGCGGGATCGGCAAAGCGGTGCAACCGGCGGCCGCCATCGCGCATCCATTCTCCTGAACCCGCATCATTCACCGCACAGGAGCACGACCATGCAGGAACTCATCCCGATCACCCTCTTCATCTGCATCGCCTACGCCATCCACGCCATCGCCGATGCGCGCGCGCGCAGCAAGCTGGTCGCACCGCACGTGCCCGAGGAGGTGATCCGCTCCCTGGCCGTGCTGGAGGAAGAGCGCCGCCGCCAGGGCGCGCTGCGCTGGGGCATCAGCCTGGTGTGCCTGGCCCTGGCCATGGGCCTGCTGGAAGTCCTGGGCGCCCGCGACCTCACCTTTGGCGCCGCCGCCGCCCTGGTGGGCAGTGCCGGCCTGGGCCAGCTGCTGGCCTGGCACTTCACCCGCCCCGCCGTGCGCAAGAGCTGAGCGCCGGCATGCCACACGCCCCGGGGGAGCGGTGCGCATGAGCCTGCTGGGCGAAGCCCTGTCCGCCCTGCGCGGCCGCCGCCGGCAGGACGCCGCGGCGGCCGCGGTCATCGAAGATGATGCGGCGCTGGTGCGGGCCATCATCGATGGCTCGCAACCGGCGTTCGCGCAGCTGGTGCAGGCCCATCAGCGCACGTGCGCGCATGTGATCGGTCGCATGGTGGGTGACCGCGATCAGGTCGCTGACCTGCTGCAGGAGACCTTCCTGGCGGTGTTCCGGCAACTGCACCGGTTCCGCTTCGAATCCTCGCTGCGGACCTGGATCTCACGGGTGGCCTACACCACCGCATTGCAGCACCTGCGTCGCCGGCGCCTGGAAGCGCAGTGGATGGTGGCGGTGGAGGTACCGGAGGATCTGGGCATCGGTGACGAGGGACCGGGCCCGGCCGAACTCAGCCAAGCGCTGCAGGCCGGCCGCCAGCTGGGTGCGGCGCTGGAGCGGTTGAGCCCGCCGCAGCGCCTGATCGTCGGCCTGCACTACCTGGAGGATTTCGACCTGGCAGAGATCGAGCAGGTGACCGGTCTTGCGCGCGGTACCATCAAGAGCCACCTGCACCGCGCGCGTCTGCTCCTGAAGCAGGAACTGACGCGGCATGCCACCGCCGGAGAACTGCTGTGAATCCACCGACCGATCCCCGCGATGCCGACGAGCGCGCGCTGGCGCAGGCGTTGCGTGAACAGGCACGGCAGGAACAGACCCCGGACGTGAGCGAGGCGTTGCAGACGCGTATTGCCAGTGAGTCGCGCGACAGTGGCGTGGGCTATGTGGTGGTGCAGGTGCTGCTGGTGGGCGCGCTGCTGGCGGCCGGTGCCTGGTACTTCTGGCCTTGAGGCTCTCGCCGGGCATGGCCCGGCGCTACCTGGGGATCAATGGGTAGCGCAGGGCCATGCCCGGCGGATCGGCGCCGGCAGGTCATGGGGCGCGGCCATGCCCGGCGGCTTCCCCTGCGACAGAGTGAAGCAGCGCGTCACCCGGTCGCATCCCGGCGTAACGAAATATTCCTAAAGTGGTCCGGTATCCCACCGGTCGCAGGCAGGAGGCGTCCCTTGGACGCGTTGTTGTTGTCCCGGATCCAGTTCGGATTCGTCATCAGTTTCCATGTGCTGTTCCCGGCCTTCACCATTGGCACGGCCAGCTGGCTGGCCTTCGTCGAATGGCGCTGGCTGCGTACCCGTCTCCCGGTCTGGCGGGAGCTGTACTTCTTCTGGCAGAAGATCTTCGCCGTATCGTTCGGCATGGGCGTGGTCAGCGGCATCGTCATGGCCTTCCAGTTCGGCACCCACTGGCCGCGCCTGAGCGAGGTGGCCGGTACCGTCATCGGCCCGCTGCTGACCTACGAGGTGCTGACCGCGTTCTTCCTGGAAGCCAGCTTCCTGGGCGTGATGATGTTCGGCTGGGGCCGGGTTTCGCCGCGCCTGCATTTCCTGTCCACCTGCATGGTGGCGCTGGGCACGCTGTTCTCCACGTTCTGGATCCTGTCGTCCAACAGCTGGCTGCACACCCCGGCCGGCTACGAGATGGTCAATGGCATCGTGCATCCGGTGGACTGGTGGCAGGTGGTGTTCAACCCGTCGTTCCCGTACCGGCTGGCGCACATGGCGCTGGGCTCGTTCATCACCACCTGCTTCGTGATCGGCGGCGTGGGTGCGTGGTACCTGCGCAGGGGAACGCACGTGGAGGCGGGCCGGCGCATGCTGATCGCGGCCGTGGCGTTTGCCGCGCTGACCGTGCCGGTGCAGATCTTCGTCGGCGACATGCATGGCCTGAACACCCTCAAGCACCAACCGATGAAGATCGCGGCGGTGGAAGCGCACTGGCATGAATCCGGCGAAGGCGAGGGCGTGCCGCTGGTGGTATTCGCGCTGCCCAACGAAAAGGAAGAGCGCAACGACTTCGAAGTCGCCATTCCGAAGCTGGGCAGCGTGATCCTGACCCATTCGCTGGACGGCACCTTCGATCCGCTGACTTCGGTACCGGCCAGTGAACGGCCACCGGTGACGCCGGTGTTCTTCGCCTTCCGCATCATGGTTGGACTGGGCACGCTGATGCTGCTGCTGGCATGGGTGTCGGCGTTCCAGCTGTGGCGGAGGAAGCTGCTGGATTCGCCGTGGCTGCTGCGCGGCTGGAACTGGATGTTGCCGAGCGGCTTCATCGCGCTGCTCTCCGGCTGGTTCGTCACCGAGATGGGGCGGCAGCCGTGGGTGGTCTACGGCGTGCTGCGTACTGCCGATGCGGTCGGCCCGCAGAGCGCATGGATGACCGCGCTGTCGCTGGGGGTCTACGTCGTCGGCTACGCCTTCGTCTTCGGCTGGGGCATCTGGTACCTGGTGAAGATCCTGCGCCATGGACCGCAGCCCCACGACCAGGGGCCCTCGCTGGACCACGGCAGCCACACCCCGGCACGGCCGCTGTCCGCCGCCGACGAACCGCTGGAGGAGCGCTGACATGGACCTGGTGACCTGGCTGCCGGTGGCGTGGTTCGCGGTGATCGGCTTCGGCGTACTGATGTACGTGGTGCTGGACGGGTTCGTGCTGGGCATCGGCATCCTTGCGCCGTTCGCCGAGGACGAGGAGCAGCTCGACCTGATGATGAACACGGCTGCGCCCATCTGGGACGGCAACGAGACGTGGCTGGTGCTGGGCGGCGCCGGCCTGCTGGCGGCGTTCCCCAAGGCCTATGCAGTGCTGTTGTCGGCGCTGTATCTGCCGGTGCTGCTGCTGGTGGTGGCACTGGTGTTCCGCGGCGTGGCCTTCGAATTCCGCTTCAAGGCGCATCGCTCGCGGAGGCTGTGGAGCGTGGCGTTCGCGCTCGGCTCGCTGCTGGCCACGTTCGCCCAGGGCGTGATCCTGGGCGCGCTGGTGCAGGGGCTGCCCCTGGTGGACGGGGTCTACCACGGCGGTGCGTTTGCCTGGTTCAGCCCGTTTGCGATGCTCACCGGCGCGGCGCTGGTCGCCGGTTACGCATTGCTGGGCAGCACCTGGCTGATCCTGAAGACGGAAGGGCGCGTGCAGGCGCTGGCGCGGCAGCTGACACGGCCGCTGGTGGTGGCGGTGATCGCAGCGATGGGCCTGGTCAGCAGCTGGCTGCCGTTCCTGGACTCGCGGTTGATGGCGCGCTGGTTCAGTGACGGCAACTTCTGGTGGCTGTCACCGGTGCCGTTGCTGACCCTGGCGGTGGCCGCTGCGTTGTGGCGCAGCGCCACGCATCCACGCCGCGACCTGCCGCCGTTCCTGCTCAGCCTGGCGCTGTTCATTCTCGGCTTCCTGGGCCTGGTGCTGGGCATGTGGCCGTACCTGCTGCCGCCCTCGATGACGTTGTGGCAGGCAGCCGCACCGGCGTCCTCGCTCGGCTTCACCCTGGTCGGGCTGGTCATTCTGCTGCCGGTCATCCTCGGCTATACGGCGTGGTCGTACCGGGTATTCCGCGGCAAAGTGCAGGCCGGAGCCGGTTACCACTGAGCAATGGCGTGCGGGGCCACAGGTGCCGGCCCCGTGTTGTGCAATGTGAAACCTGCACACCCTGCGCAGGACGTGCTAGCGTGCGCTCCTTTCCGGCCGCCAGGGGGGCAGCCGGCGACGTCCTGGACGGACGCACGGCTGCAGGGACGGGGGGCCGCCGCGCGTCGCCATAATGGCTCGTGCCATCGTTCTCCTGATGAAGCACCATCGCTAGATGATCGAATTCTCCATCGTCGACTGGGCTGCCTGGGCACCTGGCCTGAGCGAGCGCAGCCAGTGGCTGAGCTGGGCTGACGCACCCTTCCTGCCACAGGGCGAGGGCACGCCGGCGCTGTCCGAGGTGCCCGCGATGCAGCGCCGCCGCATCGAGCGGCTGGGGCGGATGGCGATCCAGACGGCCTGCTGGTGCGAGGATGGCCAAGGGGCCGACAGCCAGGTACCGCTGGTGTTTGCCAGCCGCCATGGTGATGTAGCGCGCTCGATGGACCTGCTCGGGGCGCTGGTGAACGAGCAGCCCCTGTCGCCCACCGGATTCGGCCTGTCGGTCCATAACGCGATCGCTGCGCTGTACTCGATCGCTCGTGGCCATCGCGGCAACTATCTGGCGCTGGCTGCCGGCCAGGCGACGGTGGAGGCCGCCTGCCTGGAGGCCGCCGGTCTGCTGGCCGATGGCGCCCGCGAAGTGCGGGTGGTGGTCTACGAGTCGCCGTTGCCCGAAGTTTACGCGACGTTCGCCGACGAACCCGATCCGTTCTTCGCTTGGTGCTGGCGTGTGGTGGCGCCGACACAGGCGCTGCCGACGCTGTCGCTGCAGTGGGATGACGCGCCGGCCCCGGTTACCGCCGCGCCCGGCCTGTTGCCGCACGCGTTGGACCTGCACCGCTTCCTGCTCGCGGGCGCGCCGGCGCTGGAACACGTTGCCAATGGCCAGCGCTGGCGCTGGAGCCGCCGTGGCTGAGGCGCTGCGCCGCCTCGATCTTGCCTGGCGGGTGGTGGGCACCGGCCTGAGTTTTGCTGCGTTCGGCATCGGGGGCCTGCTGCTGGGCGCCGTGGTGATGCCGGTCCTGCTGCTGATGCGTGATCCGGTGGCCCGCCGCCGTCGCGCCCGCCGCGTAGTGCAGGTGGCGTTCGCCAGCCACCTGCGGCTGATGCGCGGGCTCGGGGTGATGACCTATGAGATCGAAGGGCGCGAGCGCCTGCAGCGCGACGGCCTGCTGGTCCTGGCCAACCACCCCACCCTGATCGACGTGGTCTGCCTGGTCTCGCTGCTGCCCAATGCCGACTGCGTGGTCAAACGGGCGGTGGCCCGCAACCCGTTCATGCGGGGCCCGGTCCGGGCCGCCGGCTACATTTCCAATGACGACGGGGCCGGCCTGGTCGATGACTGCGTGGCCGCGGTACGGGCCGGCGGCAGCCTGGTCATCTTCCCGGAAGGGACCCGCAGCGTGCCCGGCCAGTCGCCGAGGCTTCAGCGTGGGGCCGCCAATATCGCCGTCCGCGGCCGGCTGGACATCACGCCGGTGCGGATCACCTGTACCCCGCCAACCCTGAGCAAAGGGCAGAAATGGTATCGTGTGCCCTCACGTCGCTTTCACGTTCGGCTGCAGATCGGCGAAGATATCCCGATCGCGCCATTCCTGGCCGAAGACGACGCGCCAAGGGGGGATGCCTTGGCAGCACGCCGCGTCACCGAGCACCTTTCTCGTTATTTCGACCTGTCTGGAGATTCGACCCGTGCAAGCACTTGAGCACGAGATCAAGGAATTGATCATTTCCTCGCTTTCACTGGAGGACATCACGCCGGAGGACATCGATCCGACCGCGCCGCTGTTCGTCGAGGGCCTGGGCCTGGATTCGATCGACGCTCTGGAACTGGGCCTGGCGCTGCAGAAGAAGTACGGTGTGAGCCTGTCGTCCGACTCGGAAGAGACCCGGCGCCATTTCTCCAGCGTGCGCGCGCTCGGCGAGTTCGTCGCCGCCCGCCAGTCGTAACGGCGCCAGGAGCTGCCATGACCAAGAATGAACTGTTCGAACGCATCGTCAACATCCTGACCGACAGCTTCGAGATCGAACCGGCCCGGATCACCCCCGAGGCACGTCTCTATGACGACCTGGACATCGACAGCATCGATGCGGTCGACCTGATCGTGCAGCTCAAGCCGCTGCTCGGCCGCAACCTGCAGCCGGAAGCGTTCAAGGCCGTGCGCACCGTGCAGGACATCGTGGATGTCGTGCACCGGCTGCTGCCGGACCAGGCAGCAGCCTGACCGCAGCGCGGGCGGCTCCGCCTTGGCACGCGCGCGTACGGTCGTGGTGGCGGCGATTTCGCTGGCCTACCCGCTGCTCGTCTACCTGGCGATGGGCCGCTTCGAGCCGCGCTGGCTGGCACTGCTGCTGTTCACCCTGGCATTGCTGCGTGCCCTGAGCACGCGCCAGCCGCTGTGGTGGGCTGCTGCAGCCGGTACCGGACTGCTGGCGGTGCTGGCCACCGTGCTCAACCAGGCGCTGCCGCTGAAGCTGTACCCGGCGCTGGTGAACGTGGTGATGCTGTGCGTGTTCGCCATCAGCCTGCGGTTCGGGCCGCCGCTGGTGGAGCGCCTGGCGCGGCTGCAGGAGCCGGACCTGCCACCGTTCGCGGTGGCCTATACCCGCCGCGTCACCCAGGTGTGGTGCGGCTTCTTCGTTCTCAACGGCAGTCTGGCCCTGCTCACCGCGCTGTACGCATCGGATCGGGTCTGGATGCTCTACAACGGATTGTTGGCGTACGTGATGATGGGTGTATTGTTCGCAGGCGAATGGCTGGTGCGGCGACGGGTGAAGGCGGCGCACGCCCATGGCTGAGTGGATTGCCCTGGACCGGCTGCTGCGGGATGCGCGGCCGCAGCGTGCTGTCGGCATCCGCGATGGCGAAGTGGTCGACCATCAGCAATTCCGCCAGCGCGTAGTGGCCTGGCGTACGGCGTTTGCCGCCACTGACGGCCGTGACTGGGCGCTGTACTTCGATGATGCCGTGTCGTTCGCCGAGGCGCTGTTCGGTGCCTGGCACGCCGGCAAGCGGGTGTTCCTGGCCGCCGACAACCTGCCCGCCACGCTGCAGGCCCTGCAGCCGCAGGTAAGCGGTTTTGCCGGTGACGTTTCCCGTGATTACCGGCCACTGATGATGGCGGCCGCCGGTGCGCAGGTCGAGCTGGATGCGTTGGACGAGCATGCCTGCGAGCTGTGCGTGTTCACGTCGGGCAGTACCGGCGAACCCACTGCGATCGACAAGCGCCTGGACCAGCTGGCGCGCGAGGTCGATGCGTTGCAGGCCGCGTTCGGCGCACAGCTGGAAGGCGCGCAGGTGCATGGCACGGTGTCGCACCAGCACATCTACGGCCTGCTGTTCCGCGTGCTGTGGCCGCTGGCCGCCGGTCGCCTGATCCATCCGCGGCGGTTCTTCCATGAGGATCTGGTCGCTGCGCTGGCGGGCACGCAGACGGTGCTGGTGGCGACCCCGGCGCACCTCAAGCGCCTGCCTGCGCAGCTGGATTGGGCCAGCCTGCAGGGCCACCTGCGCGCTGTGTTCTCCTCTGGCGGCCCGCTGCCGGAAGAGGCAGCGCGGCAGGTGCGGCAATGGATGGCAGTCGCACCGACCGAGGTCTACGGCAGCAGCGAGACCGGCGGCATCGCCTGGCGTCGCTGGGATACCGACCTTCCGCCCTGGCAGCCGCTTCCGGGGGTGCAGTGGAGAATCGAGGGAGGCTGCCTGGCGGTGGCTTCACCCCATCTGCAGAGCCGCGACTGGTGGTGCACGCAGGATCGGGTGGAAGCGCTGGCCGAGGGTTGCTTCCGCCTGCTCGGCCGCGCCGACCGCATCGTCAAGATCGAAGAGCGCCGCGTTTCGCTCGATGCGCTGGAACGTGCGTTGCGCGACGACGCGGACGTCGATGACGTGCGCGTGCTGGTGCTGCCCGGCCAGCGCGAGCAGCTGGCGGCCGTGGTGGTGCCGGCCGATGCGGCACTGCTTGATGCCGATGATGCCGCGCGCCGCGCGCTGGGCCAGCGGCTGGCCGCGCGCCTGGCACAGAGCCATGACGCCGTGACCCGTCCGCGCCGCTGGCGGCTGGTACCCACGCTGCCGGTGAATGCGCAGGGCAAGGTGACCCAGGCCGCGCTGGTGGCCCTGTTCCAGCCGTCGATGCCGGTGCCGGTATGGGATCGGCGCGAGGCGGCCAGCGCTACCCTGCGCATGACCCTGGACCCGGCGCTGCGCCCGTTCCAGGGACATTTCCCGCAGGCCGCGATCCTGCCCGGCGTGGCCCAGGTGGACTGGGCGGTGCGCTTTGCCCGGCAGGCCTTTGCGATGCCGGAGGGGTTCGTGCGCATGGATGCGGTGAAGTTCCAGCATGTGGCGCGTCCGGGCGACGAGCTGACGCTGCATCTGGACTGGGATACCGCACGCAACGTGCTGGTCTTCCGCTATGCCTCCGTGCATGGCGTACACGCCAGTGGCAGGATGGTCTTCGCCGATGCGCAGTGATCCGGCCGATGCCGGTGCCGCGTTCGCGCCACTGGTGGTGATTCCCGTCTACGACCACGAACATGCTGTCGCCGCGGTGGTCGATGGCGTGCAGCGCGCTGGCCTGCCCTGCCTGCTTGTGGACGATGGCTCGCATGCATCATGTGCTTCGGTGCTGCAGGCGCTGGCGCAGCGTGAAGGGGTCGATCTGCTGCGTCTGCCGGTCAACCAGGGCAAGGGTGGGGCGATGCTGGCGGGCTTCGCCGAGGCCGCAAGGCGGGGCTGCAGCCACGTGCTGCAGATCGATGCCGACGGCCAGCATGACACCGGCGACCTGCCGCGCTTCATCGCGGCCGCGCGTGCGCGGCAGGACGCGGTGATCTGCGGCATTCCCGCCTACGATGCCAGTGTGCCCAAGGCCCGCCTGTACGGTCGCTACGCAACGCATGTCTGGGTCTGGATCAACACGCTGTCGCTGCATCTGCGCGACACCATGTGCGGTTTCCGTGTCTATCCACTGCCTCCGGTGCTGCGCCTGATGGGCGAAGAGACCATCGGCCGGCGCATGGATTTCGATACCGAAGTGATGGTGCGGCTGTACTGGCGGCAGGTGCCGGTGGAACATCTGGCGACGCGGGTGACCTATCCGGCAGACGGTGTCTCGCATTTCGATGTGTGGCGCGACAACGTACGCATCAGCCGCATGCATGCGCGCCTGTTCTTCGGCATGCTCCGGCGCGCACCGCGCCTGCTCTGGCGCCGCCTGCAGGGGCAGGGCTGAGATGGCCGCCCCCCAAGGTGCGCCGCACTGGGCCGACATCGGTGAATCCACATCGGTGGCCGGCGTGTTGTTCCTGTGCTGGGTGCATCGGTGGTTCGGGCGCTGGCCGTTCCGCCTGTGCGTGTGGCCGGTGGTGCTCTGCCACTGGCTGGGCAACCGCGTGGCCCGGCAGGCATCACTGCAGTATCTACAGCGCTTGCAGGCACACAGTGGCGCGCTGGGCCGCGAGCCGACGCGGCGCGACAGCCTGCGCCATTTCTTCGCGTTCGCCGACACCCTGCTGGACAAGATCCTCGGCCTGGGCGGACGCTATCCGCCCGAGCGCATCCAGCTGCGGCGCGATCTGGTGCTGGACAGGATCGCACGCCGCGAAGGCGGGCTGATCCTGACCGCCCACATCGGCTGCCTGGAGTTGTGCCAGGTGCTGGCCGAACAGGTGCCGGGGTTCCGCATCACCGTGCTGGTGCACACCGCGCACGCGCAGCGCTTCAATCGCCTGCTGCAGCGGTTGGACCCGCTGGCAACGGTGGAACTGGTGCAGGTCACCGCGATGGGGCCGGCCACGGCGATGATGCTGTCCGAGCGCGTGGCTGCCGGTGGCTTCGTGGCCATCGTCGGCGACCGCACGCCAGTGCAGGGTGGACGCAGCGTCACCGCGGATTTTCTCGGCCACCGTGCCCCGTTCCCCATCGGTGCCTACGTGCTGGCGGCGGCACTGGGCTGCCCGGTGTACACCATGGCCTGCCTGCATGAAGGCCAGGGGTACCGGGTCGCCTTCGAGCAGTTCGCCGATCGCATCGTGCTGCCGCGTGGCTCGCGGGACGCGGCACTGGCAGGGCAGGCGCAGCGTTTCGCGCAGTGGCTCGAACTGCAGGTCATCCAGTCCCCGCTGGACTGGTTCAATTTCTTCCCCTTCTGGGATCAGGCTCCGCATGACGACTGACGCCGTACCCGTGTGCCGCTTTGGCGACGCACCGTTGACCATCGAAGACGTGGTGGCGCTGGCCCATCGCCAGTGCGAGGCCGCACTGAGCGAGGCCCCGGCCTTCCGTGCCCACATCCAGCGCGGTGCCGATTTTCTCGACCGCCTGCTGCGCGAGGACGGGGTGATCTACGGCGTGACGACCGGCTACGGCGATTCGTGCACGGTGAACATCCCGCCGGCGCTGGTGGCCGAGTTGCCGCACCACCTGTACACCTACCATGGCTGCGGACTGGGCCGTTACCTGGACCCGGCCGAGACCCGCGCGGTGCTGGCTGCCCGTCTGGCGTCGCTGGTGCGTGGCATGTCCGGTGTCAGCGTAGCCCTGCTGGAAGGCCTGGCCACACTGTTGCGGCATGACGTGCTGCCGATGATCCCGGCGGAGGGATCGGTCGGCGCCAGCGGTGACCTGACGCCGCTGTCATACGTGGCGGCGGTGCTGTGCGGCGAGCGCGAGGTCCTGCACGATGGCCGCGTGCAACCGGCTGCCGGAGTACTGGCGAGCATCGGCATGGTCCCGCTGAAGCTGCGGCCGAAGGAAGGCCTTGCGATCATGAACGGCACTGCGGTGATGACCGGCCTGGCCTGCCTGGCCTGGCAGCGTGCCGACTACCTGGCGCGCCTGGCCACCCGCCTGACCGCATTCAACGTGCTGGCCAGCGACGGCAACGCGCACCATTTCGACGAGACCCTGTTCGCGGCCAAGCCGCATCCGGGCCAGGCCCGCATCGCCGCACGGCTGCGCCGCGACCTGCACAGCGAACGGCCGCCGCGCAACGAACAGCGCCTGCAGGATCGTTACTCGCTGCGGTGCGCCCCGCACGTGATCGGCGTGCTGGAAGACAGCCTGCCCTTCCTGCGGCAGCTGATCGAAACCGAGCTGAACAGCGCCAACGACAACCCGCTGATCGATGCCGACGGCGAGCGCATCCTGCACGGCGGCCACTTCTACGGCGGCCATATCGCACTGGCAATGGACACGCTGAAGAACACCGTGGCCAACCTTGCCGACCTGCTCGACCGGCAGCTGGCGCTGGTGGTGGATGCGCGATACAACCACGGCCTGCCCGCCAATCTGTCGGCGGCTACCGGCCCGCGGGCAGCAATCAACCACGGGCTGAAGGCACTGCAGATCAGCGTCTCGGCGTGGACCGCCGAAGCGTTGAAGCAGACCCTTCCGGCCAGTGTGTTCTCGCGCTCGACCGAATGCCACAACCAGGACAAGGTCAGCATGGGCACCATCGCCGCGCGCGACTGCCTGCGTGTGATCGAACTGACTGAACAGGTGGTGGCGGCGATGCTGATCGCCGCCCGCCAGGGCCTGGCACTGCGCGAGCGGGTTGGCCTGAACGCGCAGCTGCATGGCAGTCTGGCCGACATGTATGTGGACCTGGGGCAGCGCATCGCGCTGGTCGAGGAAGACCGCGCGCTGGATCGCGAACTGCGGGAACTGCTGGTGGAGATCCGCGCGCAACGTTGGGAACTGTATTCCGGTGAATGACCTGGTCTGTGAAATCGAGCTGCGCCCCGCCTTCCACGACTGCGATCCGATGAACGTGGTCTGGCATGGCAACTACTTCAAGTATCTGGAGATTGCCCGGTGTGCGCTGCTGCAGCGCCACGACTACGACTACCCGCAGATGCTCGCATCGGGCTACCTGTGGCCGGTGGTCGATGCGCGCGTGAAATACGTGCGACCGCTGCTGTTCAACCAGCGGCTGCTGGTGCGTGCACGCATCGTCGAATGGGAGAACCGGCTGAAGATCGACTACGAGATCCTGGATGCGGAGAGCGGCCAGGTGGCCACCCGGGCCATGACCATCCAGGTCGCGGTGGATGCCGCCAGCAAGGAGATGCTGTACCAATGCCCGCCGGTACTGTGGGAACGTCTGGGAGTGCCCGCGCCATGAACATGCTCGCCCGTCTTCCAGGCGTGCTGCTGTGCGCGCTGTTGCTGGTGGCCGCACCGCGTGTACAGGCGGCCGATCCTGCCGTCGACGCGATCACCCAGGCGGTGGCGCGTCCGGAGGTGCTGCGTGGCCAGTTCAGCCAGGAAAAGCAGGTCAGTGGCTTCAGGAATCCGCTGCGCTCGCACGGCCGGTTCGTGGTCGCGCGCCAGCACGGTGTGATCTGGACCACGCTCACGCCGTTCCCCTCCGAGGTGGTGGTCACCGCCGACCGCATCCTCAGCCGCCAGCGCGATGGCAGCACCCGCGTTGAACTCGATGCACGGCAGCAGCCGGCGATGCGCTCGGTGAATGCGATCATGTTCGCGCTGATGAGTGGCGACGTGCAGGCACTCTCCGGCCAGTTCAACGTGGCGGCCAGCCGTGAAGGGCAGGGCTGGCGCCTGCGTTTGACACCGAAGTCGGCGATGCTGGCCAAGGCCTTCGAGTCGCTGACGCTGCAGGGTGACCGCTATGTGCGCCAGGTCGAGATCGTCGAGGCGAACAAGGACCGCACGCAGATCCAGTTCAGCGCGTTGAGTGAAGCCCCCGCCACGCTGAACCCCGACGAGGCGCGCCGCTTTGAGTGACGCCGTGGCGTTGAACGCACCGGACCGGTTGCGGCGTTGGTGGCATTGGCTGGGCATCGCCTGGCTGGTGTTGCTGCTGGTACTGGGCGTGCAGCAGTGGCGCCTGTGGAGCCAGGAACCGCGGATCGATACCGACATCCTCGCGCTGTTGCCGCAGGATGCACATGACCGCCTGTTGAGCGATGTCACCCGGCGCATCGCCGATGGCAGTTCGCGGCAGGTGGTGGTGCTGCTCGGCAGCCAGGATGGCGCCGCCGCCAAGCGGGCGCAGGCCGCGTTCGCTGCGGCCATGGCTGGAGATGCCGAGAGCGCTTTGCTGGTGCCCAGTGGGTCCATTGAAGGCTGGTTCGACGAGGCGCGTGCGTTCTACGCGCCGTATCGCGACCGCCTGCTGACCCCGGCCCAGCGTGACCAGCTGCAGAGCACGGAAACCGGTGCGCTGGCCGAACAGGCACTCGCCGCGCTGTACGGGCCGATGGGTGCGCCGCGGCTCACCGAATGGCGGCAGGATCCGCTGTCATTGTGGCCGCAGTGGTGGCAACAGCAGGCGCAGGGTTCGGGCTTGCGGCTGGGTGATGATGGCCTGCTTGAAGCCGAGGGCAAGCATTGGGCGGCGCTGCAGTTCGATACGCCGGGTTCGGCGTTCCAGCTCGATGGCGAGCGCCATCTTGATGGCCTGCTGGAGCGGGCCGGGAAGGCGGCCAGGGCCGCAGCGCCCGAGCTGGAAATCCTGCATGCCGGCGTGCCGCTGCACGCCGAAGCCGCTGCGGTGCAGGCCAACCGCGAGATCAACACGATCGGTTGGGGCTCACTGGCCGCGGTACTGCTGCTGGTGTGGCTGGCGTTCCGTTCGCTGCGGCCGATCCTGCTGGTGGCCGCGTCGCTGCTGATCGGTTGCGGCGTGGCGCTGGCGGTGACCGTGCTGGTGTTCGGCAAAGTGCACGTGCTGACCCTGGTGTTCGGTGCATCGCTGGTGGGTGTAGCGGAGGACTACGGCATCCACTGGTTTGCGTCGCGCCAGGCCGAACCGGCCGACCGTCGCTGGAAGCAGCTGCGGCATCTGCTGCCCGGCCTGTGGCTGGCGCTGTTGACCAGTGCGCTGGCCTACCTCGCGTTGGGCCTGGCCCCGTTCCCGGGCCTTCGCCAGATGGCGCTGTTCTCGGTGGTGGGCCTGGCAGCAGCGTTCCTCACGGTGATCTTCTGGTTCCCGTGGCTCGACGGTGGCGAGATCCGCCAGACCCGCTTCTCGCACTGGCTGGGCAATACGCTGGAACGTTTCCCGCGCCTGCACGGCCGGCGCCCGGTGGCGATCTTCGTGGTGGCCGCGCTGGCGTTGTCCGCGGTGGGCATCGCGCGCCTGCAGAGCAACGACGACCTGCGCAGCCTGCAGTCGTCTCCACCGGCGCTGATGGCCCAGCAGATCCGCCTGAGCCAGCTGCTGGGCATGCCCAGCCCGGCACAGTTCTACCTGGTGCAGGGCAGCGATGCCGCCCAGCTGTTGCAGCGCGAAGAGGCGTTGACCGAACGCTTGCGCGTACTGGCCGATGACAAGCGCATTGGTGGCTACCGCGCGATCAGTGACTGGCTGCCATCACCGGCCCGGCAGCAGGCCGATGCTGCGCTGACCGCGAAGGTGGAGCCCGGCGTGCTGTCGGCTGTGTCCGAAGCCGTGGGCGAGCCGCTGCAGCGACCGCAGTTTGCCGCAGCGCCGCTCACCGCCGACGCCTTCCTGGCCTCGCCGGCCTCGCAGCCGTTCCGCCACCTGTGGGTGGGTAAGGTCGGTGGGCAGATGATCAGCGTGGTGATGGTCGATGACCTGTCGCGTGCCGATGCTCTGGCCACGCTGGAACGTGCCGCCGAAGGCCTGCCCGGCGTGCGCTGGGTAGACCGAACCTCCGATTTCTCCACGCTGCTGGGCCACTACCGCAAGCTGATGGGCGGGCTGCTGCTGGTCGGCATCGCATTGGTGTTCGGCGCGCTGTGGCTGCGCTATCGCCGCCAGGCCTGGCGCGTGTTCGCCCCGACCCTGATCGCCGGTGCGCTGACCCTGGGCCTGCTGGGCCTGTTCGGCCAGCCGCTGCAGCTGTTCAACGTGCTGGCGCTGATGCTGCTGCTGGGCATGGGCATCGACTATGGCATCTTCCTGATCGAGCATCGTGGCGACGCCAGTGCATGGCTGGCGGTGTGCGTGGGTGCGGCCAGTACCTGGCTGTCGTTCGGCCTGCTGGGCCTGTCGCAGACTCCGGCGCTGCGCGCGTTCGGCCTGACCCTGCTGTTCGGTATCGGGCTGGTCTGGCTGATCTCGCCGCTGTTCCGGCCGCCGCCGCATGATCTGCCGGCGGCCTGAGTCCGCCTTCGGCTCTTCTTCTCTCCCTCTATCGAGCAACAAGGACGCCCCGATGAGTACTGCTGTGGATGCTGTGGAACGCACCGAAATCCTGATCATCGGCGCCGGACCGGCCGGTTCCGTTGCTGCTGCGATGCTGCGCCGGCAGGGTCGCCAGGTGTTGATGATCGAACGCCAGCAGTTCCCGCGTTTCTCGATCGGTGAAAGCCTGCTGCCGCAGAGCATGGAGTACATCGAAGCGGCAGGCCTGTTGCAGGATGTGGTCGAAGCCGGCTTCCAGCACAAGAATGGCGCGGCCTTCGTGCATGGCCAGGCGCGTACCGCATTCGACTTCAGGAAGAAGTTCTCGCCCGGCTGGGGCACCACCTACCAGGTGCAGCGCGCCGACTTCGACAACGTACTGGCGCGGGGCGCCGAGCGGATGGGTACCACGCTGCGTTTCGGCGACGAGGTGCTGTCGGTCGAGCCGGGCGAGCAGCCTGCCGTCAACGTGCGCCGTCCCGATGGCAGTGAGTACCGCATCGAGGCCGATTTCATCCTCGACGCCTCCGGCTTCGCGCGGTTGCTGCCACGCCTGCTGGATCTGGAGTCTCCCTCCAATTTCCCGGTGCGTGGCGCGATCTTCTGCCACGTGCGTGACAACATTCCGGCCGAAGCGGACTTCGACCGCAACAAGATCCTCATCACGACCCACCCCGAGCACATCGACGTCTGGTACTGGACGATCCCGTTCTCCAACGGCTGCTGCTCGCTGGGCGTGGTGGCCGAGCCCTCGTTCTTTGATCGCTACGAAGGCGACGACCTGCAGAAGCTGCAGGCCATCGTCGGCGAGGATCCGAACCTGACCCGCCTGCTGGCCAATGCCGAATGGGCGGTGCTGCCGGTACGCCGCATCACGGGCTATTCGGCCAATGTCCGTTCGCTGTGGGGCCCGGGCTATGCGCTGCTTGGCAACGCTGGCGAGTTCCTCGACCCGGTGTTCTCCTCGGGCGTGACCATTGCCTTCAAATCGGCGCAGCTGGCCAGTGAGTGCCTGGCGCGCCGTTATGCCGGGCAGGCTGTGGACTGGGAGGCCGAGTTCTCCGTTCCGCTGCGTGCCGGCGTGAAAACCTTCCGTCGTTTCGTCGAAAGCTGGTACCAGGGCGGCTTCCAGAAGATCATCTACCACCCCGACCCGCAGCCGGACGTGCGCGACATGATCAGTTCCATCCTGGCCGGATACGCCTGGGACACCAACAACCCCTACGTGGCCGACCCCAGCGGCCGTCGCATGCGCGTGCTGGAGGAACTGTGCGGCGCCTGATGGCCCTTTCCGCTGCAGTGCTGCTGTGCCTGCTGCTGGTCGCCTGTGCCGGGCGCATGCCACGCCCGCAGGTGCAGCTGCCACCGCTGCGGCTGTCGCCGGCCAGCCTGCCAGCGCCGCTGGCACTGCAGCAGCAGCTGCATTTCCGGTTCGGCAGCCATGAGCGCGATCTCGATGCGCTGCTCGAAGCCGACGCACAGCAGGTGCGGCTGGCGGTGCAGGCCATGGGCCAGACCGGCGTGCGCCTGCAGTGGGATGGCCGGCAACTGACCCAGCAGCGTGCGCCGTGGCTGCCTCCGCAGGTGCGTGCCGAACGCGTACTGGATGACCTGCAGTTCGCGTTGTGGCCGACCGCGGCGATCGCTGCGGCATTGCCGGCGGGCTGGGAGGTCAGCGATGACGGCCGCCAGCGCAGCCTGTCCCGCAGCGGTACGGTCTGGCTGCAGCTGCGGCGCCTGGACGATGGCAGCGTCCAGCTGGAGAACCGTGCCGAGGGTTACGCCCTGCGCATCGAATCGATCGACATGGCCGGGCAGGCGCGATGAATACACCGATCTACCTGAACGACCTCGGCCTGGTCTGCGCGCTGGGCGAAGGCCGCGGCGCCGTGGCATCGGCGATGTTCGCCGATGCTCCGGGCGGCCTGAGCGACAACGACCGCCTGCTGCCGGGGCGTACCCTGGCGCTGGGTGAAGTGCGCACGCCACTGCCGACGCTGGAAGACCTGCCGGTATCCCTGCGCGGGCGCAACAATGCATTGCTGGAGGTCGCGCTGGCGCAGATCGCGCCTGCGGTGAGCGCGGCCATTGCACGCCATGGCGCTGATCGGGTGGCGGTGGTGCTGGGCACCAGCACCTCCGGCATCGGCGAATCGGAGCAGGCACTGCGGACCCATGCGGAGCAGGGCTGCTGGCCTGAAGGTTTCGATTACGCACAGCAGGAAATGGGCACCACCGCGCAGTTCGTGCGTCAGCGCAGCGGCGCGCAGGGCCCGGCGTGGACCCTGTCCACCGCCTGTTCGTCCAGTGCCAAGGCGCTGATGTCGGCCGCGCGAATGCTGCGTGCCGGCACCGTCGATGCGGTCATCGCCGGGGGTGCCGACTCGCTGTGCCGCTTCACCGTGGCAGGCTTCAATGCGCTCGAATCGGTCTCGGCAGTGCGCTGCAATCCCTTCTCGCAGCATCGTGCCGGCATCAACATCGGCGAGGGCGCTGCGCTGTTCCTGCTGACCCGCGAACCTGGCCCGGTATGCCTGGCCGGATGGGGCGAGTCCGCCGATGCGCATCACATGTCGGCGCCGGATCCGCAGGCCCTTGGCGCCATCGACGCCCTGCAGCAGGCGCTGCATCGTGCCGGCTGGTCGCCCGCCGATGTCGACTACGTGAACCTGCACGGCACTGCCACCGGCCACAACGATGCGATGGAAAGCCTGGCGGTGGCGCAGGTACTGGGCAATGACGTTCCCTGCAGTTCCACCAAGCCACTCACCGGCCACACCCTGGGTGCGTCGGGGGCGATCGAGGCGGCGCTGTGCTGGATCGTGCTTGCCGAGAACTGCCGGCAGCAGCTGCCACCGCACTGGTGGGATGGCATCGCTGATCCGGCTCTGCCGCCGCTGCCGCTGGTGGCGCCGGCCACCTGCCTGGCGCAGCCGCCCCGGCGCGTGCTGAGCAACTCGTTCGCCTTCGGCGGCAGCAACGCCGTGCTGGCACTGGAGCGCGGATGAATACGGTGTATGCCATTGAAGACGTGGTGCCGCACCGGCAGGACATGTGCCTGCTGGAGCGCATCATGCACTGGGACGAGGACGGCATCGAGGCCGAGCTGGTCGTGCCGGCGAGCGGGCTGTTCGTCGAGGATGGGCAGGTGCCGGCCTGGATTGGCATCGAATACATGGCGCAGGCCATCGCGGCCTGGGCCGGCTGCCGTGCACGCGCTGCCGGCAACCGGCCGCAGCTCGGATTCCTGCTGGGCAGTCGCCGTTATGGCAGCCAGCGCAGCGGTTTTCCGGTGGGCAGCCGCCTTCGCGTACAGGCGCGCTGCGAGCTGTTGGGCGACAATGGACTGGGGATGTTCGCCTGCCGGATCCTGGCAGGCGACGAAGAATGGGCGACCGCCAACGTGTCGGTGTACGAACCTGCCGACGCGATGGCCTATCTGGAGAGTGGACAGGCATGACAGGGAATCGGAGCGTGCTGGTCACCGGCGCCAGCCGGGGCATCGGCCGGGCCATCGCGCTGCGCGTCGCGCGCGATGGGTTCGATGTAGCCGTGCACTGCCGCAGCCGCGTGGACGAGGCGCAGGCAGTGGTGGACGAAATCCAGGCACTGGGCCGGCAGGCCCGCGTGCTGGCGTTCGATGTGGCCGACCGGGATGCAGCACGCGGCGCATTGGAGGCCGATGTCGAGGCGCACGGCGCGTACTACGGCGTGGTGTGCAATGCCGGCATCGCCCGCGACGGCGCATTTCCTGCGTTGTCGTCCGAAGACTGGGACCAGGTCATCCACACCAACCTGGACGGCTTCTACAACGTGCTGCATCCGCTCATCATGCCGATGGTGCGGCGGCGCCGGCCCGGTCGCATCGTCACCCTGTCGTCGGTGTCCGGGCTGGCCGGCAACCGCGGCCAGGTCAACTACAGCGCGGCCAAGGCCGGCATCATCGGTGCCACCAAGGCGCTGGCGCTGGAGCTGGCGAGCCGCCAGATCACCGTCAACTGCGTGGCCCCGGGCCTGATCGAGACCGAAATGCTCAACGATGAAGTGGTCGAACACGCCCTGAAGCTGATTCCGGCCGGCCGCGTGGGGCATCCCGATGAGGTGGCCGCAACGGTCGCGTTCCTGCTGTCCGAGCCGGCCGGCTACATCACCCGGCAGGTGATCTCGGTCAACGGGGGCATGCTCTGATGGCCGCTGATCGTCGCGTGGTGGTGACCGGTGCCGCTGCCATCAGTCCGCTTGGCCACGACTGGCCCACCATCCACGCGCACCTGCGCAGCTGCCGCAACGCAGTGCGCACCATGCCGGAATGGGACGTCTACGCGGGCCTGAACACCAAGCTGGCCGCGCCCGCGCAGGACTTCACGCTGCCGCCGAACTACAACCGCAAGACCACCCGCTCGATGGGCAAGGTCGCGATCATGTCGGTGCGCGCCACCGAGATGGCCCTGCGCGAGGCCGGCCTGCATGAGCATCCGGTGCTGCGCAGCGGCCGCACCGGCGTGGCCTACGGTTCGTCCTCCGGCAGCCACGAAGCGACCGGCGAGTTCGGCCGCATGCTCAACGAGTTCACCACCGATGGCATCAGTGCCACCACGTACCTGAAAATGATGAGCCATACCGCGCCGGTCAACATCGGCGTGTTCTTCGGCCTGTCCGGGCGTGTCTACACCACCTCCAGCGCCTGCACGTCAGGCAGCCAAGGCGTCGGAGCGGCGTATGAAGCCATCCGCAGCGGCAAGCAGACGGTGATGGTGGCCGGCGGTGCCGAGCAGCTCGACGCCACCGCTGCAGCGGTGTTCGACACCCTGTTCGCCACCAGCGTGCGCAACGATGCGCCGCAGTCGACGCCGCGGCCCTTCGATGCAGGCCGCGACGGCCTGGTACTGGGCGAGGGCGCCTGCACGCTGATCCTGGAGGACATGGAGCACGCCCTCGCACGCGGTGCGTCCATCCTTGCCGAGGTGGTCGGCTACGGAACCAACAGCGACGGCCAGCACGTCACCCAGCCCAGCGCCGACACCATGGCCCAGGCCATGCGCCTGGCCCTGGAGGACGCCGGGCTCGACGCGGCGCGGATCGACTACGTCAACGCCCACGGCACCGCCACCGATCACGGCGACATCGCCGAGACACAGGCCACCGCGCAGGTGTTCGGCAGCCGCGTACCGATCAGCTCGCTGAAGAGCTACGTCGGGCACATGCTCGGCGCGTGTGGAGCGTTCGAAGCCTGGCTGAGCATCGAGATGATGCGTGCCGGCTGGTTCGCGCCGACCCTCAACCTGGCCGAGGTCGATCCGCGCTGCGGCCAGCTGGACTTCATCACCGGGCACGGCCGCGATCTGCAGGCCGAGTACGTGATGAGCAACAACTTCGCCTTCGGCGGCATCAATACCTCGCTGGTATTCCGCCGTTGGAGCGAATGACCCCCGCACCCCATCCGCACCACCCCCAACGCACCCCGGACAAGGAGATGTTTCGATGCGCCGCACCCTGATGATCGCCAGTGCCACCCTTCTGCTGGCTGTGACTGCCACGGCTTCCGCCCGTGACACCCGAGTCGAGCAGTCCCTGCAGGAACTTGTCAGCTCGCAGGCCGCCCGCGATGCCGGCATCGATGGCAGCGTGCGCTTCTATCTGGCCGGGCAGCCGGTCAGCGTGCAGCAGCGTCTGGGTGAAGACGTCACCAACCGGAAGACCAACGCCGCCAACAAGAGCGATGCCGAAGCCTGCCGCTGGGTGGCGCTGTCGGCGCTGCGCGCACTGCAGGACGGCGCCCGCTCGCGTGGCGCCAATGCGGTGGTCGACATCGTCAGCTACTACAAGAAGAACGAGTTCAGGAGCGCGAGCAACTACGAGTGCTGGGCGGGCACGTTCGTGGCCGGCGTCGCCCTGAAGGGCACCTACGCCAAGGTCAAGTAAGCATCCGTGTGGCGGCGGCCGAGGCTGAACGCCGCCGCCACATTGCTGAACCCCGCCGGGGAAACGCCGTCGATCCTGCCGGCATCGTCGGCCGACGGCTTTCCCCGGTGTCGGCTTTCCGACACAATCAGGGCTCTTCCCGGGTTATCGTCCCGTGGACATGCACGCCTACGTCTATAAAAGCCAACTCAAGCCGGACACCTTCGTCTACGTTCCCCGACGCGATGACTTCAGCGCGCTGCCTGCGCCGCTGGTGGCGTCGCTGGGCACGCTCACCTTCGTCCTGGACGTGGCCCTGGAGCCGCAGCGCCGCCTCGCCCAGGCCGATCCGGCCAAGGTGCGCAGCGAAATGAGCGAACGCGGGTTCTACCTGCAGGTGCCGCCGTCGGTGACCAGCATGATGCCGCGCCACAATGACTGAGCTTTCCCGTCCGCGCGCCCTGTCGATCGCCTTCGTCCTGGGTGCCCTGCTGGCGCTGGGTGCCGCCGTCGGCGGCCTGCCGGGGGCGGTGCTTGCTGCGCTGGCGCAGCCGGCGTATGCCCTGGGCATTTCGTGGTGGCGGCGCAGCCGTGCGGTACTGCCGCCGAAGTTGATCGCGCAGCAGGACCTGCCGGCCCTGCTGGCGCTGTGGACCGCCGCGCCGGTACTGCTGGCCCTGCTGCTGGCCTGGCCGCTAGCGGCACTGCGCGACAGCGGCAGCCTGGCGGCGGTGCTCGGGCTGAGCGTGCTGGTCAGTGCCGGTTTGCTGGCGGCCTGGCGTACGTGGCCGCTGTGGAATGATGTCGAGCGGCTGGATGGCAGCCTGGCGCAGCACTGGCAGGCGTTGGCCGGCCGTGACCTCACCGCCTGGCGTGGCCTTGTCGTGGCCGCGCTGGTGATCGCGCTGGCCGCACTGGTGGTGTTGCCGGCATGGCCAGGGCTGCTGCCGGAAAGCGCGCGCTGGCCCGCCACGTTGACCGTGCTGCTGGGGTCGCCGTTGCTGCATCTGCTGCTGCAGCGGGTCGCACCGGCGCCACTGGTGTCGCTGCGCGTGAACCCGGGCCCGCTGGCCGATGCCGGTGCGACACACGCGCCGCTGTTCCCCGCTGCCAGCGAGACCACGCCGCTGGAGGCGATGGCCCCGCAGGAACTGACGCCTGCGCTGCATGAAGCGGCGCGCCACGGTCGCATCGACCGGGCGCTGCAGCTGCTGCAGGCCGGCGCGGACCCGCACGCGTTGCCGGACCCGAACTGGCGTGATCAGCGCAGCCTGGCGGTACTGGCGGCGGTGTTGCCGGACCTGCGCCTGCTGCGTGAACTGATTGCCCGCGGGGTCGATGTGAACGCGCCGCACCGGGGCATGACGCCGCTGCTGGCGGCCACCCGCGACAGCTGGCATGGTCGCCCCGAAGCCGTGATGACCCTGCTGGCCAATGGCGCCGATTCCCGCGCTACCGACAGCGAGGGCAACACGCCGCTGCACCACGCGGCTCGAAGCTCCGACCCCGGCGTTGCCGCGCTGCTCCGCGATGCCGCGGCCGAAGTGGATGCACTCAACCACGAGGGCTGGTCCCCGCTGGCCGTGGCCTGCCAGGTAGGCAACTGGCGCCTGGCCCGCTTCCTGCTCGAACGCGGTGCCCGCACCGAGCCGGCGGACGGCACGCCGGTCCTGCTCGCCGCAGCCGCCACCGAAGACGATGATCCGGCCGGCGTGCAGCTGCTGCTCAAGCACAAGGCGCGTGCGGATGCGCGCGACCGCCAGCGTCGCAGCGCACTGCACGAAGCGGCCCTGGCCGGCCACGTTGAAATCATCGGCGTGCTGCTCGCTGCCGGTGCAAACCTGGAAGCACGCGACGCGCTCGGTCGCACGCCGTGGCTGGAGGCCGCGCGTGCCGGTCGCGCCGCCGTCATCGAACACCTCCTGCCGCACAAGCCTGACCTGGTGGCTGTCGATGGCGAGGGCCGCAACGCGGTGCAGCTGGCGGCCATGGCCGATACGGTTTCGCCCCTGCTGGTCAAGCGCCTGGTCGAACTGGGCATCACCGCCGATGCGGCCGATCCGGTCGGTCGGCGTGCGGTCGACTACGCGGCCGAAGCCGGTCGCTGGGCCATCGTCGCGCTGCTTGATCCGTCCTATCCGCTGCCTGCGGCGGTCAGCGATGGCCTGGCCGAGCGCGGTGAGGCCGCCAGCGCCAGTGGCCTGCTGCCTGATCGACCGCCGCTGACCCTGCTGCGCGAAGCACTGGGCTTCGGCAACACCGACGGCATGGCCGCCCTGGCCAGGCTGTGCCAGCCGCAGGAGCTGGGCAGCCTGCTGCTGGATCCGGAGCTGGCGCTGGAGCCGCGTGCCGTGGATTGGCTGCTGGCCCATGGTGCCGACCCCTATGTGCGTGATGCCTGCGCCGACACGCCGATGTTCGCGCTGCTGTCGCGCGGCGTCGATGCGGTGCCGGCGCTGCAGGTCATGCTGCAGCATGGCCTGTCGCCGGCCGGCCGCGGCGGCCTGGCCCGTTTCCTGGCCGCCTGCGCGCAGCACGATCAGGCGGCCCGCGGACTGGAACAGCTGGCGCTGGAACTGCTGGAGCGGGGTGCTGATCCGTTCGCCGCATCGCCGGCAGGCGATCCGCCGCTGTCGTTGGCGGTGCGCCTGGGCTGGCTGCGCCTGCAGCAGGCCCTGCTCAAGACCGGTGTCGACCGTGAGGCGCGCGACAGCCATGGCATGACCGCCCTGCACCTGGCGACCGCGCTGGCCCGGGAAGGTGCGCTGAAGCTGCTGGTACAGCACGGCGCCTCGCCGGAGGCACGCGCCGCCGATGGCCAGACCCCCCTGGGTGTGGCGCTGTCGAGTGGTCGTCGTGATCTGGCCGACTGGCTGGACTGGCGGGTGTGGCCACTGCCACGCCGTACCCTGCGCGATGCCGACCTGCCCTCTGCGGCGATGGCCGGCGATGTCGATGCGGTGCGTCGCCTGATCGATCTGGGGTTCGCCGTTGATGCCGTGGATGCGCAGGGCTGCACGGCGCTGCTGCGTGCCGCCGGCGGCGGCCATCTGGCGGTGACCGACCTGCTGCTGGCACGGGGCGCCGATCCGCAGCACGCAGCGGCCAGCGGCGCAACGCCGTTGTCGGCCGCGGTCAGTATGCGCCAGGTCGAGATCGTGTCGGCCCTGCTCGATGCCGGTGCCAAGCTCGAACACCGGCTGCCGGGGGGAGTGACCGTGCTGATGCTGGCCTCCGCGCTGGGCCTGCCGGACATCGCTGCGCGCCTGCTGACCGCAGGTGCCGATGTACACGCCGGAGACGCGCAGCAACTGGGCCCGCTGCACTGCGCGGCCCTGTACGGCTTCAGCGCACGTGACCGCCCGCGGTTGCTGGCGTTGCTGGACACGCTGCTGCTGGCCGGTGCCGAACCGGACCAGGCCGCCGCCGGTTCGGTCACACCGCTGCTGCTGCTGCTGGGAGCGCGCGCCGAGCCGGGTACGGCCTGCGACGAGCAGGTGGTGATGGCCGCGGTGGAGCGTCTGCTGGAAGAGGATGTCAGCCTGGACGTGCGCGATCCGCGTGGTTTCGGCCCGCTGCACCTGGCGGCGCTGCACGGCCTGCCGCTGCTGGTACAGCGCCTGCTGCGTGCCGGCGCCGACCCAGACGTGCGGGACAGCCTGAACCGCAGTCCGCGCGAGATCGCCGTGATGCGTGGCTTCATCGACGTTGCCGGCGAGTTCGAGCCGCGCGTACCGGGCGTGTCCTCGATGGCCCGGTTCCTGCGCGACAACGGCTGAGAATCGGGGGTCAGAACCCTTTCCGTTGGAAAGGGCTCTGACCCCGATCATGCGGAATGCCGACGATGCTCGGCAGCCCTTTCGCCGTCACCGCTGCGTGTCGCCGTCGCTTTCCGCGTCGGCCTCGAACAGATGCATCAGGTCGTTGCGGGCATCGCGCGAGGTCTGGATCACGGCCGCCTCGTCGTCGTACACCAGGTACTGGTCGCGCAGCAGCTGTTCGTCGTGTTCGCGGAAGCGCTGCACATGGCGTTGGGCAACATCGGGTGCCACCCCCAGCGCGGTCAGCACGCGACCGCTCATTTCCAGGCTGGTAGCGAACACTTCGCGGAACGGCTCGGCCGACATGTCCATCAGTCGCCATGCGTGCTGGCGGTTGCGCGCACGTGCCAGCACCTTCGCCTCCGGATACAGGCGCCGCACCATCCGTACCGCACGCAGATTGGTCTCCGGGTCGTCCACGGTGATCACGAACACATCGATATGTTCACCACCGGCGGCGCGCAGCATCTCCGGGCGCGTCGGATCGCCATAGTAGAGCTGGTTGCCGAAGCGACGCAGGTCGGCCACCGTGTCCGGGTTCGCTTCCAGTGCGACGAACGGCACCTTCTGTGCGGTCAGCAGGCGCGCGATCACCTGGCCGACGCGGCCCATGCCGGCAATCAGGACTTTCGGCCGGTTGTCCGGCGCGACCTTGTCGGCGTCGGCCGCGGCGCGCGGGGCTACCTTCTCCTGCCCGAGCAGCCGCATCAGGGCGATCATCAGCAGCGGCGTGATCGCCATCGACAGGCCGACAATGGCCACCAGCCGGTCGTGGTTGGCGTTGCCCAGCAGATGCGCGCGCTGCGCCTCGTTGAAGACCACGAAGGCGAACTCGCCGCCCAGCCACAGCACGCTGCCCAGCAGCAGCGATTGCCGCGAACCCAGCCGGGCGATGCGGCCGATGGCATACAGCAGACTGAACTTGACCACCAGCAGGATGGCCACACCGGCGGCGATCAGCCACGGCTCGGCGGCGATGCGGTCGAGATCGATGCCCATGCCGACGGCGATGAAGAACAGGCCCAGCAGCAGGCCCTTGAACGGCTCGATCTGCGCTTCCAGCTCGTGCCGGAACTCGGAATCGGACAGCAGCACGCCGGCCAGGAACGCACCCAGGCTGGGGCTCAGGCCGGCCTCCTGCATGAACCACGCCGTGCCCAGCACGACCAGCAGGGCGGTGGCGGTGAATACCTCCGGGCTGCGGGTACGGGCGATGACACCGAACAGCCGGCGCAGGACCGGCCGCCCGCACAGGATCACCACGGCCAGCGCGCCCAGCGCCACTGCGGCATCCTCCCAACGCAGCGTCTGGTTCTTGACGCCGCCCAGCAGCGGGATGGCCGCCAGCAGCGGGATCGCGATCAGGTCCTGGAACAGCAGGATGGCAAAGCCGAGCCGGCCGTGGTCGCTGTTGATCGCCTTGTGCTCGGACAGCAGCTGCAGGCCCACGGCAGTGGAGGACAGCGCCAGCGCCACGCCCACCACCAGCGCGCTCTTCCACTGGAAGTGATCCAGCAGCAGCAGGCCGCCCAGTACCAGGCCGGACAGCGCCACCTGCGCGGCACCGGCGCCGAACACCGAGCGCCGCATCACCTTCAGGCGGGCCGGCGACAGTTCCAGCCCGATCACGAACAGCAGCATCACCACGCCGATCTCGGCCGCACCGAGGATGCGGTCGGCGTCCTGCACGAAGCCCAGCCCATCCGGCCCCAGCACCACCCCCGCGGCCAGGTAGCCCAGTACCGCGCCGAAGCCGAAGCGCTTGAACACCGGCACCGCGATGACGGCCGCCAGCAGCAGGACCAGGGCCAGTTCCAGACCGCCGCTATGCATGGGAATACCTGGTCATCGCAGAGGCCTGCCGTACGTGGGTGCGGGGAGGAGAGGGGCGGCGGACGCCGCTGCGACATTATGCGCGCCGCATCGTGCACGCGCGGCAATGGCCGCTGCGGGTTGACCTGCGCGGCCGGCAGGTCCAGACTGCCCGCCGCTGGCGGCCTGCCGCCGGCACACGCATCCCGGAGTTCCCAACCCATGTCCAGCGACAGTAGAAGTCGACCTCGTTCGACGCCAGCGATGGCCACCGCCTGACATCGGGACGGTTCGCCTGCGTTGGCGTTGCGCGAGGTCGCACCCCACAAGGCAAACCGATGAACCAGAAGCAATTGCTGCGTCCAGTGGCCGATGCCGCTGCATTGGCGGCACCGCTGGCGGACTACAACACCGCCGACGCGGTGGAGTTCCTCAACACGCTGGAGCTGCAGCGCGCTGCCGACACGCTGGCGGCGCTGCCGCTGCCGCGTGCAGTGAAGATGCTGGAAGCCCCCGAACTGCATCGCAGCGGCGAGCTGGTGGCCGCGCTGCCACCGGCGCGGGCCGCTGCGCTGCTCGGGCTGATGGCCGACGACCGCGCCACCGACATTGTTCACGAACTGGATGAGGACGAGCGCGCGCGGCTGATCCCGTTGCTGGGCGCCGATGCCCGCCAGGCCATCCAGACGCTGCTCGGCTACCCGCCGAACACGGCCGGTGCGCTGATGACCACCGAGTACGTCGCCGTGCCGGCCAGCTGGACGGTGGCGCAGACGCTGCAGCACATCCGCCAGGTCGAGCGCACGCGCGAGACGGTGTACGCGATCTACGTCCTGGACCCGGCCAGCCAGCGTCTGCAGCAGGTGGTGACCATGCGCCGCCTGATCACCGGCCTGCCCGAGGAGTCGATCCTCGAGGTGGCCCAGGTCAATCCGCCAGTAACCGTGGACGCGTTGATGGACCAGGAAGAGGTGGCGCGGCTGATCCGTCGCCACGACCTGCTGGCCATTCCGGTGGTCGATGCCAGCCAGCGGATGCTGGGCATCGTCACCGTGGACGACGTGCTTGATGCGCTGATCGAGGAATCCACCGAAGACGCGCACAAGTTCGGCGGCATGGAAGCGCTGGACAAGCCGTACATGCAGATCGGCTTCCTGGAGATGCTGCGCAAGCGCGCCGGCTGGCTGAGCGTGCTGTTCCTGGGCGAGATGCTGACGGCCAGCGCCATGCAGCACTACGAGGACGAACTGGCACGCGCGGTGGTGCTGACGTTGTTCATCCCGTTGATCATGAGTTCCGGCGGCAACTCCGGCTCGCAGGCCACCTCGCTGCTGATCCGCAGCCTGGCGCTGCGCGAGCTGCGCCTGCGCGACTGGTGGAAGGTGGCCCTGCGCGAGATTCCGACCGGCATGGTGCTGGGTGCCATTCTCGGTGCCCTGGCGATCGTCCGCATCGTCATCTGGCAGCTGGGTGGCCTGCACGACTACGGCGAGCACTGGGTGCTGCTGGCGATCACGATCGGTGCGGCGCTGGTGGGCATCGTCACCTTCGGGTCATTGTCGGGTTCGATGCTGCCGTTCGTGCTCAAGCGGCTGGGATTCGACCCGGCCAGCGCATCCGCCCCGTTCGTGGCCACGCTGGTCGACGTGACCGGGCTGGTGATCTATTTCAGCATCGCCGCGATGATCCTGCGCGGCACGCTGCTGTAGGGCCCTGTCGCCCCGCATGCGGCGGGGCGCCGCATCCCCCGCCTGCTTTGTTGCGCTGGATCATGCGCCTGTTGCGCGGGTGCGTGTACCGTAGGCGCATGAGTACCTACCACCTGCAGTCAGTGTTCCGCCCGCAGTCGGTCGCAGTGATCGGCGGCAGTCCGCGCGAGCGCTCGGCCGGCCGCGCGGTGATGCGCAACCTGCGCGGTACGGGCTTCCCCGGCAAGGTGGCGTGGATCAACCCGCGCCATGCCGAAATCGATGGCATCCGCACGGTGAAGCGGCTGAAGGATCTGGACTGGGTGCCGGATCTCGTGGTGATCACCGCGCCAGCCGCCATCGTGCCGCAGGTGGTGCGTACCGCGGCCGAGCGGGGTGTGCAGGCGGCGATCATCCTCACCGCGCATCTGGGGGATGGCCCGGGTTCACTGTCGGCGCAGGTGGAGGCCGTGGCCCGCCGGCACGGTCTGCGCATCCTGGGCCCGCATTGCCTGGGTGTGATCGCGCCGCATGCACGGCTCAACGCCAGCATCGCCGCACACTTCCCGCAGGCTGGCGATCTTGCGTTGATCTCCGAGTCCTCGGCGATCGCCGCGGCGCTGGTGGAATGGGGCGTGGCGCGTTCGGTGGGATTCTCCGCCGTGGTCTCGCTGGGCGATACGCTGGACGTCGACTTCGGCGATCTGCTGGACTATTTCGCCACCGATTACCGCACGCGCGCCATCCTGCTCTACGTCGAACAGATCAAGGACGCGCGCAAATTCATGTCGGCGGCGCGTGCGGCCGCACGCGCCAAGCCCGTGGTGGTGGTGAAGTCCGGCCGCAGCGAGCGCGTGCAGCCTGGCAGCCGTGATACCCATGTGCAGGCGCTTGCACGAGCCGATGATGTCTACGGCGCTGCGTTCAACCGCGCCGGCCTGCTGCGCGTGGGTGCCCTGGACGAGCTGTTCACCGCCGCAGAGACCCTGGGCCGGCTGGGTACCTTCCCGGGCCGTCGGCTGGCCATCCTCAGCAATGGGGGCGGCGTCGGCCGGCTGGCCGTGGACCAGCTGGCCGCGCTGCGCGGAACCCTGGCGAACCTGTCCGACAGCACGGTCGAAAAGCTCGATGCGGTGCTGCCGCAGGGCTGGTCGCGCAGCAATCCAGTGGATATCGTGGTGGATGCCGATGGTGATCGCTATGCCGCGGCCATCGAGGCCCTGCTGGCCGACAACGAGAACGATGCGGTGATGGTGGTCAACGTACCGACGGCGTTCACCTCCTCGGCCGACGCCGCGCAGGCGCTGACCCGCACGCTCGGCCTGCGCCCGCGCCACCATCGTGACAAGCCGGTGTTCGCCGTGTGGCTGGGCAACGATGACCAGGCCACCGCCACGCTCAATGCGGCGCGCGTGCCGACCTATCCCACCGAAGCCGAAGCGGTACGTGGCTTCCAGCATCTGGTGCGCTATCGGGAAGCGCAGAACGCACTGATGGAAACCCCGCCGAGCCTGCCGCAGGACTTCAGCGTGGATGCGGCCGCGGCGCGCACGCTGGTCGAGGCCGCGCTGGCCAACGGCCAGCAGTGGCTGGACCCGTTGGCCACGCACGAGCTGCTGAAGGCCTATGGCATTCCCTCCGCGCCGGTGATGCATGCGCGCGACGCGCACGAGGCCATGGATCTGGCGCAGCCGCTGCTGGAGCGGGGTGCGACCGTCGCCTTGAAGATCCTGTCACCGGACATCCCGCACAAGTCCGAAGTGGACGGCGTGCGCCTGAACCTGTCGACGCTGCCGGCGGTGCAGGCTGCGGCCAAGGCGATCCTGTCGCGTGCACGCCAGCTGCGCCCGGATGCACGCATCGACGGTCTGCTGGTGCAGCCGACCATCGTCCGCCCGAAAGCGCGTGAACTGATCGTGGGCATCGCCGATGACGCGACCTTCGGCCCGGTGATCGTGGTCGGTCGCGGCGGCACGGCGGTGGAGGTGATCAACGACAAGGCACTGGCCTTGCCGCCGCTGGATCTGCGCCTGGCCCACGAGCTGATCGGGCGTACCCGTGCGTCGCGGATCCTCAAGGCCTATGGCGATGTTCCCGCTGCCGATGAGCGCGCACTGGCCCTGGCGCTGGTGAAACTGGCGCAGCTGGCCGCCGACATTCCGGAAGTGCGCACGCTGGATATCAATCCGCTGCTGGTCGATGGCAAGGGCATTCTTGCTCTCGATGCACGCGTCGCCATCGCGCCTTCGCGCATCCTGCACAAGGGTCGCGGCCATCCGCGCTTCTCGGTGTTCCCGTATCCGAAGGAGTGGGAGCGCACCATCGAGCTGTCCGATGGCGGTCACGCCTTCGTGCGCCCGGTGCGCCCCGAGGACGACGCGCTGTTCCGCGCGTTCTTTGCCCGGGTCAGCGACGAGGATCTGCGCCTGCGCTTCTTCCAGTCGGTGAAGCACTTCAGCCACGAGTTCATCGCCCGTCTGACCCAGCTCGACTATGCGCGCTCGATCGCGCTGGTGGCCATCGAACCGCGCAGCGGCGAGATGCTCGGCGCCGTGCGCCTGCACGCGGATGCGGATTATCACCGCGGCGAGTACGGCATCCTGATCCGCTCCGACCTGAAGGGCCATGGCATCGGCTGGCGCCTGATGGCGATCATGATCGAGTATGCGAAGTGGCTGGGGCTGCACGTGGTCGAGGGACAGGTGCTGCGCGAGAACAGCACCATGCTGGCGATGTGCCAGAGCCTGGGCTTCAAGACCCGGCTGGACCCGGACGACCCGACGGTGATGGTGGTGACCCTGCCGGTGCAGCAGGTGGACGTTCCCGAGGTACCGCCGGTGGCGTGAGCGTCACCTCATCGGTGGCGTCACAACGCAGCGCCGAACGTGGCATGCCGCCCATGCGGTTGCGACAATACGGGTCATGACTGACCGCATCCCCTTGCTGCTGCTCCCCGGCCTGCTCAATGATGCCGAGCTGTGGCGCGCGCAGCTGGCCGACCTGGCCGATATCGCCGAGTGCAGCGTGGGCGACCAGACCCGCGGCGCGACCCTGCAGGCGGTGGCCGAGGATGTGCTGGCGCAGGCACCTGCGCGCTTCGCGCTGGCCGGTTTCTCACTGGGAGGCTTCGTTGCCCAGCAGATCCTGCGCGTCGCACCGGAGCGGGTGCTGCGGCTGGCGCTGATCGACACCTCGATCCACGCCGATTCGCCGGAGCGCGCCGAGCAGCGTCGCAGCCAGCGCGCCAGCGTGCGCCTGCCCGGGAAGTTCCATGGATTCGGTGACGCCCTGATGCGCAGCTACATCGATGCCTCGCGGCTGGACGACTATGTACTGGTGCAGCGCGTGCGCGACATGACGGCGCGTCTTGGCGCGGAGGTGTTCCTGCGACAGAGCGCGCTGGAACGTCGTGACGGCCACGATGTGCTGGCCGGATATCGCAATCCGCTGCTGATCGTGTGCGGTGCCAACGACCGCATCACGCCATTGGCGGTGAGCGAGGAGATGCACGCGCTGGTACCGCACTCGCAGCTGGTGGTGGTGCCCGACTGCGGGCACCTGGCGCCGATGGAGAAGCCGGATGAGGTCAGTGCGGCGATGCGCGGGTGGCTGCTGCAGGACTGAAGGGCCCGCCGGGCCCGGCGCTACCTGTGGCGATCCGGTAGCGCCGGAGCGCGCCCGGCGGCCCCCATCGTCATCGTCCGGTAGCGCCGGGCCGTGCCCGGCGGCTTCGGCTCAGTCCCAGGCCGGCGCGATGCCTTCCGGATTGGCCAGCCGATGCCCGCGGTCGAGCCTGGCAATCTGTGCCATGTCCTCCTCGGTCAAACGGATGGCCGCCGCTTCCAGATTGGAGGCCAGGTTCTCGCGCCGGGTCGAGGACGGAATCACCGCAAAGCCCTGCTGCAGTGCCCATGCCAGTGCGATCTGTGCCGGCGTGGCCTGGTGGCGGCCGGCGATGGCCTGGATCACCGGGTCCTTGATGACTTCGCCATAGGCCAGGCTCATGTAGGCGGTGACAGGGATGCCGTTCTCCTGCAGGAACTTCACCAGCAGGCGATTCTGCAGGTAGGGATGGATCTCGACCTGATTGGTGGCGATGGCGTCGGCGCCGAGGATGCCGATTGCCTTGCGCGTCTGCGCGATGGTGAAGTTGGAGATGCCGATCTCCCTGGTGAGGCCCTGCGCCCTGGCGTCGGCCAGCGCCGGCAGGTACTCCTCCATCGGCACGTCGACCTTGTCGTTCGGTGAGGGCCAGTGGATCAGCGCCAGGTCGACATGGTCGGTGCGCAGCTTCTTCAGGCTGTCGTGCAGGCTGGCCAGCAGCGCATCGCGCTTGAACTCGGTGATCCAGACCTTGGTGGTCAGGTAGATCTCGTCACGCGGCACGCCGGATTCGGCGATGGCCTGGCCGACCTCGGCCTCGTTGTCGTAGATCTGCGCGGTATCGATGGCGCGGTAACCGACGTCCAGTGCGTTGCGTACCGAGTCGATCACAGTCTGGCCTTTCAGGCGGAAGGTGCCGAGACCGAAAGCGGGGACAGTCATGGGGGAACTCCAGCTAATGGGGGGAAGGGCGCGGTAGATCCGCACAAGGGTAGGGCAGGGCCTGCATGCATGCCGGCAACGGTGCATTGCGCAGGCGTGGAGATGCGTCGGTAGTGAGCGGCGTCGTATCAGTGTGCGGTGATCGCGGTGCCCTCGGCGCGGTCGTCGATGCCGTCCCGACGGTCCAGGCGGCCGCTGAGCACGGTCAATGCATAGGCACCCACCACCACCAGCGCGCCCAGCCACGGCGTATGCATCAGGCCGACGTTCTCCACCACCAGGCCGCCCAGCGATGCGCCCAGGGCGATGCCGATGTTGAATGCAGCGATGTTCAGTCCGGATGCCACGTCGGTGGCCTGCGGCGCATAGCGCTGCGCCTGCTTGACCACATAGACCTGCAGTCCGGGCACGTTGCCGAAGGCCACCGCACCCAGGGCCAGCACCGTCAGCAACATCAACACCGTGTTGTAGGCGGTGAAGGTGAGCGCCAACAGGACCATGGCCAGCAGGGCGAAGATGCGCCTGAGCGCCGGAACCGGACCCATGCGGTCGGCCATGCGGCCGCCCCACAGATTGCCGATCGCCACCGACACGCCATACACCAGCAGTACCAGGCTGACCGCGTTGGCCGAGAAGCCGGTGACGTCCTGCAGGATGGGCGCCAGGTAGGTGAAGGCCAGGAACGTGCCGCCGTAGCCCAGTGCCGTCATCGCGTAGACCAGCAGCAGGCGCGGCTGGGCCAGCACGGCCAGCTGCTGGCGGAAGCGGGCGGGCGCGCTCTGCGGCACAGTGCGCGGCACGAACAGCGCCGCGCCGACCAGGGCGATCACGCCCAGGCCGGCCACGGCCAGGAAGGTCGCGCGCCAGCCCAGGTGCTGGCCGATGAAGGTGCCCAGCGGCACGCCGGTCACCAGTGCGACGGTCAGCCCGGTGAACATGATCGCGATCGCGCTGGCGGCCTTTTCTTTCGGCACCACCGCCGTGGCGATGATCGAGCCGATCGAGAAGAACACGCCATGGGCGAGGCCGGTCAGGATGCGGGCGACAATCAGCGAGGCGTAGCCCGGTGCCATCCAGGCGATGACGTTGCCCAGCGTGAACAGCGCCATCAGTGCCACCAGCAGGGTCTTGCGCGGCACGCGGCCGGTCAGCGCGGTCAGCACCGGCGCGCCGATGGCTACGCCCAGGGCGTACAGCGAGACCAGCAGGCCGGCCGAAGGCAGGCTGACCTGCAGGTCGGCGGCGATGGTCGGAATCAGGCCGACGATGACGAATTCGGTGGTGCCGATGGCGAAGGCGCCCAGGGTCAGCGCCAGCAGGGCGAGAGGAATGCCGCGGATCATGGCGGGCTCCGGAGGAAGGAAGGCGCGCAGTGTGCGCGGCCCACCTTTGCCGAAAAACCGATCTTCACGCCAATCACTCTTGCCTGGTGGTCAATAATGGCGCCATGAAGACCACCCTCGATGAAATGCAGGCCTTTCTGGCCGTGATCGACAGCGGTTCGATCAGTGCCGCCGCCGAGCAGCTGGGTCAGACCCCTTCCGGGGTGAGCCGGGCGCTGGGGCGGCTGGAGGACAAGCTGGGCACCACCCTGCTGACCCGTACCACGCGCCGGCTGCACCTGACCGCCGAAGGCGAGGCCTACCTGCGCCATGCACGGGCGATCATCGACGCGGTGGAGTCGGCAGAAGAGCAGATGGCGGCGCGCCGCGAGCGCCCGGCTGGACGCCTGCGGGTGGATGCGGCCATGCCGTTCGTGCTGCACGTGATCGTCCCCCTGGTGGCGGACTACCGCGCGCGATACCCGGAGGTGCAGCTGGAGTTGAACAGTTCCGAACGCTACATCGACCTGCTGGAACGACGCACCGACGTGGCCATCCGCATCGGCCCACTGGCCGACTCAACGCTGCACGCGCGCTCGCTGGGCCGCTGCCGGCTGCAGCTGCTGGCCAGCCCGGGCTACCTGGCCGAGCACGGTGAACCGGCCAGCGTGGCGGCGCTGGGTCAGCACACGCTGCTGGGATTCAATGAACCCGAATCGCTGAACCGCTGGCCCATGCCGGGCGACGCCGACGGCCAGCTGCTGGTACGGCCGGACATCGCCGTATCCAGCGGCGAGACCCTGCGCCGGTTGGCGGTGGAAGGGGTGGGCATCACCTGCCTGTCGGACTTCGTCACCGAACGCGACCGTGCTGCCGGCACGCTGGTGCCGGTACTGGCTGCACAGACGCTGGATGTCTACCAGCCGATCCACGCCGTGTACTACCGCAACACGGCGGTCTCGGCGCGGATCAGCTCGTTCCTGGACCATCTCGGTGACGCGATGGTGCAGTCGGATTACCTGCGCTGAGGCATGCCGCGCTCGCCGGGCATGGCCCGGCGTTACCTGCGCGTTCCGCAGAGCCGGACCCATGCTCGGCTGCACAGGGTCCATGCAGTCCTTCAGGCCGCGCGCGCCAGCGCATCGCCGCTCGCCGCGGGGGGCGACAGATCGAACACATCCACCGCATCCATCAACCGGTCCGCCTGCTGCTCCAGGCTGCGCGCGGCGGCGCTGGCCTCTTCCACCAGCGCGGCATTCTGCTGGGTCGCGCCGTCCATCTGCACCACGGTCTGGTTGACCTGTTCGATGCCTGCACTCTGTTCCTGCGACGCGGCGGAGATCTCGGCCATGATGTCGGTCACGCGCTGCACCGAGGCGACGATCTCGGCCATGGTCATGCCCGCCTGGCGCACGCGTTGTGCGCCATCGGCTACCTGGTCCACCGAGGTATCGATCAGCGTCTTGATCTCCTTGGCCGCATTGGCTGAACGCTGCGCCAGCGTACGCACCTCACTGGCCACCACGGCGAAGCCCCGGCCCTGCTCACCGGCACGCGCAGCCTCCACCGCTGCGTTCAACGCCAGGATGTTGGTCTGGAAGGCGATGCCATCGATCACGCTGATGATGTCGGCGATCTGCCGCGAAGAGGCCTCGATCGCCCCCATCGTCGCCACCACCTGCGTGACCACCTCGCCCCCCTGCGAGGCAACCTCGTGCGCGCCGATCGCAAGCTGGTTGGCCTGGCGGGCGTGCTCGGCGTTCTGGCGCACGGTGGAGGTCAGTTCCTCCATCGATGCTGCCGTCTCCTCCAGGTTGGCAGCCTGCTGCTCGGTGCGGCGCGACAGGTCGTTGTTGCCGGCGGCGATCTCGGCAGCCGCGGCATGGATGCTGCCCGAAGTGTGCTTGATGTCGGTGACGATGGTGGCCAGCTGCGCCGCAGTCGTGTTGGCATCGCCAGCGATGCGGGCGAACACGCCCTGGAAGCTGCCGTGCATGCGCGCGCCAAGCCGGCCATCGGCAATCGCGCGCAGCATCGTTGAGACCTCGCCGAGATTCTGCTCGGTGGTCTGCATGAGCTGGTTCAGGCCCTCCACCATCGCGCGGAAGTCATGCTCGAAGCGCGCGCTGTCACCGCGCTGGCTGAAATCGCCGGCCGCAGCGGCGGCGGCAAGGCGGCGGATCTCGCCGTTGATGGTGCCAAGGTTGGCCTTGGCAGTATCCAGCGCTTCGGTGATGACGGCCTTCTCGCCTGGCAGGCGCTCCATGTCCTCGCTGAGATCGCCCACCGCATAGCGGCCCATGATCGTGATCGCGCGCATCTTCACCCGGATGTGCGCGTCGACCAGCGCGTTGCTGTCGGCCACCATGGTTCCGAATGCGCCAGGGAAGGCGCTGGCATCCATGCGATAGCTGATCGAGCCGGCGTCATGCGCCTTCGCCATTGCCGCCTGCGCCTCGAGCACGCCGCCCACCGTGGCCTGCACGGCCTGCATGGCCTGCGCCAGCCGGCCCACTTCATCGCGGCTGCGAACCTGCACGACGTGCTGCAGGTCGCCAGCGGCCACGGCGCGCGCAGCCGCCTCCACCGCCAGCACCGGTTGCACCACCGCGCGGCGCAGCCACCAGGCCAGGCCCATCAGCAGCAGCGCAGCGGCGACCACGGTCAGCACCGCGCACAGCAGCAGCATCTGCCTTGCCTGCTGCGCGCGCGTGGCCACCGCGGCCTCGGCCACCCGGGTGGCCTGCGTGCTCAGCGCGTCCAGCGATGCGGCCACCGCGCGGTCCTTGCCCCGCACCAGGGTATCGCCGGCAGTGGCATCGTAGCCGGCAGCAGCAAACGCCTGCAGGGCAGCGTGATAGTCCTTCTGCAGCTGCGCGTGCAGGCCAGCGAAGGCGAGGGCGAGCTCGCGCGTACGCGAATCGGGGCTGCTGGCCAGCCCGCGTGCCAGTCCATCGACGATTCTGCCTTCGCTGTCGAATGCATCCAGATGACGCTGGCGCAGGACCGGATCGTGGCCCCGCAGCAGCACGTTCTTCCATTCCTGCACCTGGCCACGGAACTCGCGCTGCAGGCGTTCGGCATCGCGGCCATGGGCGACTTCGGCAGGCACCTCGGCAGACAGCTTCAGCCAGGCCGACGCCAGGCCGGCCAAGGCACACAGCAGGATGACGGCGAGGCCAAGGGATACAGCGCCGAGCAGCTTCGTCTGCAGTCGCGGCGCATGGGGAGAGGCATTCATGGGGCGAGATCTCGGAAGGGGGGCGATGCGGTATCGACCTGATCTCGCGTGCTCTGAAGTGCGATAAGGATCACATTATCGTTTCGTTCAACGAGGTGAAGGAAATGTTTCACAGGACAGATGTGTCCATATGGAACGAAACAGGACGCTCGACAGGGGATATAAATGTAACTATTGTTGTTACATGAAATCCTCGAACCCGCTTTCCGACGCGCTGCACGTGATGGCCCATCTCGTGGGCCAGCAGGGGCCGCGCACCTCCGAACAGCTGGCCATGTGCCTGCCGACCCATCCGGTGGTGATCCGCCGGCTGCTGGCACAGATGCACAAGGCCGGGTTGGTGCGCAGCACACGCGGGCACGGCGGTGGCAGCCAGCTGGCGCGCGATGCGACCCGCATCACGCTGCACGACATCTACCTGGCGGTCGGCGCACCGCCGCTGGTGCAGATCGGCACACGCGGCGCAGGTCGTGGCTGCCCGATCCAGCAACTGGTCGATTCGGCGCTGCTCGATGGTGCCCGCGAAGCGCAGCGATTGCTGGAACACCGCCTGCAGTCCACCACGCTCGACCAGCTCGGCGCGGAGTTCGCGCGCCACCTCGCCCATCACCGCACCCTGGAAGGACACCATGAATCCTGAAGTGATCATCGTCGGCGGCAGTTACGCCGGCATCGCCGCGGGCCTGATCCTGGCCCGCGCACGCCGCGCGGTCACCGTCATCGACGCCGGCCTGCCCCGCAACCGTGGGGCCAGCCATTCGCACGGCGTCCTCGGCCTGGACGGCATCAGTGGTGCCGAGCTGTTGAAGACGGCGCGCCAGCAGCTGCTGGACTATCCCAGCGTGCGCTGGATCCATGCCGAGGCCGCGCACGCCACCGCCAGCCCCGACGGTGTCGAGGTCCGCACCGCGGATGGCCAGGTGCTGGCCGCACGCAAACTGCTGCTGGCCAGTGGCATCAGTGACCAGCTGCCGGACCTGCCCGGCCTGGCCGAGCGCTGGGGCAGCACCGTGCTGCATTGTCCCTACTGCCATGGCTACGAAGTCGGCGGCGGAGCGATCGGCGTGCTCGGCGGCCATCCGATGTCGGCCGGCAAGGCACCACTGTTCGCCGACTGGGGCAATGTCACCTTCTTCAGCCAGGCGGGGGAGATCAGTGAGGAGGAACGCGTGGCCATGCAGCAGCGTGGCGTGCAGATCGAGATCTCGCCGGTGATTGCCGTGCAGGGCGACCAGCCGACCTGGCTGGAAGTGGAACTGGCCGATGGCCGTCGCATCGCCCAGCGCGCGCTGTTCGTTCCAGCCACCCAGGCGATGGCCACGCCGCTGGTGCAGCAGCTGGGCTGCGCGCTGGTCGAAAGCCCGCTGGGCGTGCTGATCGAGGTGGACGCGATGAAGCAGACCTCGGTGCCGAACGTGTACGCCGCAGGCGACGCGACCACGGTCGGCAATATCACCCTGGCCGCCGCCGAAGGGGTGCGTGCCGGGATCGGCGTGCATCACGCGCTGGTCAGCGAAGACAGCATCGGGTGACGGAAAGGGCCGGATTCCGCTCTCTTGAACGACATCCGGCCCGCCCCATCAGCCTTTGACGCACAGCACCTGGCGCAGTGTGTGGACCACGTCCACCAGGTCGAGCTGGGCGGCCATCACATCGTCGATCGACTTGTACGCCGCCGGCGATTCATCCAGCACGCCGCTGTCCTTGCGGCATTCCACATGCGCGGTCGCCTCGCGGTGCTGGGCCAGGGTGATCCGCTCGCGTGCCGTGCCGCGACTCATCACCCGGCCTGCGCCGTGGCTGCAGCTGTGGAAACTGTCTGCATTGCCCTTGCCACGCACGATGTAGCTGCGCGTGCCCATGCTGCCGGGGATGATGCCCAGCTCGCCCTGGCGTGCACTGACCGCACCCTTGCGGGTGACCAGCAGTTCCTGCCCGGCGTGCGTTTCCTTCTGCACGTAGTTGTGGTGGCAGTTGACGGCCATCGCCGCCAGCCGGAACGGCGGCAGCCGATGCCGCATCTCGGCCAGCACGCGCGCCATCATCGCCTCGCGATTGTGCCGCGCGTAGTCCTGCGCCCAGGACACCGCTTCCACGTAGTCGTCGAACAGCGGCTCGCCTTCCATGAAGAAGGCGAGGTCCTTGTCAGGCAGATGGAAACCGAGCACGCGGCGCTCCAGCTCGCGACGCGCCTGCTCGATGAAGTACGTGCCGATCAGGTTCCCGGTGCCACGCGAGCCGCTGTGCAGCATTACCCACACGGCATCCGTTTCATCCAGGCACAGCTCGATGAAGTGGTTGCCACCTCCCAGCGTGCCCAGCTGGCGATCGAGCTTGTCGGTGCGGATCCGGCGATGCCTGTCCTTGATCTTCTCCAGGCCAGCGGCCAGGCCGGACTGCACCAGCCGCGTGTGGATGCTGTCGGGCATGCGCTGATGCTCGCCACCGCGACCGTTGCCGACCGGGATGCTGCGCTCGATGCTGTTGCGCAGCTGCCGCAGGTCATCGGGCAGGTCGTTGGCCTGCAGCGTCGTGCGCACCGCGGCCATGCCGCAGCCGATGTCCACGCCCACCGCCGCCGGAATGATCGCTCCGCGGGTCGGGATCACCGAGCCGACGGTCGCGCCCTTTCCCAGGTGCACGTCCGGCATCACGGCCACCCAGGGCCCGACGAATGGAATGGCGGCGATGTTGCGCAGCTGCTCATGGGCCTGCGCTTCCAGCGGCACGCCGTTCACCCAGCCCTTGATCGGCGTGGTGCCCTCGGCATGCAGCCATTGATAGGTGTGTTGAGTATCCATGTTGCAATCCATCTCCTTGATGGGCCGGCGGCGCGTCCCTGCGCCGCCCCAGCCCCCTACTTCATCGTCACCAGCTGCTTCAGCACGCCATCCAGGCCGCCGAACACGGTGAGCTTGTCGATCTTCTCGGTGACCTTCTCCAGCGCCTCCAGCTCCTTCAGCCGCATCAGCACCGGGTTGTCCTCGATCAGCCTGGCGGTATTGAGCTGCGAGCGGGTGGCGTTGGCCTCCTCGCGGCGGCGGATCACGCTGGCCTGTGCCTGCTTCTCGGCCAGCACCACGCCGTTGAGGATCTCCTTCATCTCGCCCGGCAGGATCACGTCCTTGATGCCGACACCCAGCAGCTGCACACCGTGGCCCTCGATCGCGGCCCGCACGTGCGCGGCGATCTCACCGTCCAGCGCCACCTTCTCGCCCAGCAGCTCATCCAGGCTGCGCGTGGCGATTGCCTGGCGCAGGCCGAACTGCAGCTGCCGGTAGATGAACTCGTCGGCGTTGCTGAGCGTGCGGTGTGCACGCACCGGGTCGACCACCTGCACGGTCGCGGCCAGGTTCACCCGCAGGGTCACCTTGTCGCGGCTGAGCAGCTCCTGGCCGGACACGTCGAGCGAACGCGCGCGCAGTTCGACGCGCTCCACCGACACGTTGCCGTTGAAATTCCAGAACGCGTGCAGTCCGGCATCCAGGGTCTGTCGCAGCGTACCGTCGACGAACAGCAGGCCGACCGATTCGCTCGGCACGGTGCTGATCACCGCCACGCGCGGCAGTACGCCCAGCTGGCCCAGGCGCTGCTGCACGTTGGCCGGCACGCGCGGTTCGTCACCCAGGGCCATCACGCGCACCTCGGTGTCGACCGAACCCCGCCAGTAAAGATGGCGGCTGCCAGGCGGCAGGACATCGTCGATACGGCCATTGCGCAGCAGCAGACCCACCTGTGCAGCGCCGATATCGGCCAGCACGAAGTGTTCGTGCAGCTGTGCTCCCAGCGCGTCGATCAGGCTGTCCTGGTCGCTGCCGCTGTAGGCGCTGCCCTTCGATGCGTTGTGCACGGTCACGTGCGGCGAGCCGCCGAACCGCGACAGGCGGTGCACGCCCGGCAGCAGCACCTGCTGGAAACGACGGTTGCGATACACCAGGCCGCGCTCGCCGTCGCCGATCACGACCTTGATGGTCCAGAACATGGGAGTCTCTCCTTGTATGGCTCTGGTGGTTCGACCCGATGGAAATCCATCGCCGCGACCCGGGCCGATCAGGTCGTGGCGAGGCGGCCTGCACACCCCGTGCAGGCCGCGGAAGAGGGCGGCCACCGGTGGACGGTCCGCGCGCGGAGCCTTCGGTGCGCCGGCAGTACCGCCATGGGCGCCGCCGGCAGGCAGCACCGGGGTGGACCAAGGCGGGCAGTGACGGCGGACCGGGGCCCGGCGTGCGGTCCGTTGCTTCCACTTCTCCGCCCGAAGGCGATGTCCGTGGATGGCGACGATGGCCGCTGGGACGTGCGTCCCGGGTGTTGCTTCAAGTCATGACGTGACAGGTCATGTGGTTTGGAGTGGGAATTGAACCCACGACAGACGGACTCAGGATCCGTTGCTCTGACCAGGCTGAGCTATCCAGTTGGGAACCGCGCGGAATCGAACCGCGTGCCGGCGAACCGGCGCCTGCGACCAGCAGGCGATCCAGGCGAGGGCATGTCCGCGACCTCCGGCATACGCTACGGCAGCGCCGCGCGCACCAGCCCGCCATTGAAGCGGGACCGTTGGAAAATCGAGGGTGCAGGCCATCGACATTATCGGCGGGCGATAATGTTGTGAGGCGATGCAGATAATGTCCGGGCACGGCCGCCCGCGCGAAGATAAACTCCGGCGTGCAGGTAATGGCCGATCAGTGTGCGGCGGAATGCCGCGCGGGGTGCAGTTCTGGCATCGCGGGTCCTTGTGCCGACGCAAACGAAAACGCCCCCGGGACATGCGTTCCGAGGGCGTCGTCAAGCCTCGGAGATCGGGGTGGCCGATCTCCGCAGGGCGGGTATCAGGCCGTTGTGGGCAGTGCTTCCTTGCCGGACGCGCGCGCCAGCACATCCATGCGCAGGCATGGCAGCAGTGTGGCGATGGCGGAGAAATGCGCGTTCAAGGGAAACATCCAGGCGGGTGTTGAAACGAGGTGCGCACGATAAACCACGATTTAGTCGTGCGCAACCATTTTGTTGAATTATTTTCTTCTGCCCGATGCCGGAGCCGGCCGGCGACCGGCCCCGGCCAATCTCAGCCTTCCGCGCTTGCCGCGTCCAGCTGCGCGACATCCTGCACGCTCAGCGATACATTCGCCGCGGCCAGCAGGTCGTGCAGCTGTTCGACGCTGGTGGCGCTGACGATCGGCGCGGTGATCGACGGCCGTGCGATCTGCCATGCCAGTGCGATCTGTGCCGGGCTGGCAGTGTGCTTGCTGGCCACGTCATCCAGCGCTTCCAGGATGCGCAGGCCGCGCGGGTTGAGATAACGCTTCACCACGTTCTCGCCCCGCGCCGGGCTTTTGCCCGCATCGGCTGCCGTGCGGTACTTGCCGCTGAGGAAGCCGCTGGCCAGTGCGTAATAGCCGATCACGCCGATCTGCTCGCGCTGCACCAGCGGTTCCAGCGCGGTCTCGTAGCCGGCGCGGTCGTAGAGGTTGTACTCCGGCTGCAGGGTTTCGTAACGCGGCAGCTTGTAATCGGTGGATACCTTCAGCGCATCGGCCAGGCGGGTGGCGCTGTAGTTGGAGGCACCGATGGCGCGCACCTTGCCGGCTTCGATCAGGCGACCGAACGCGGCCAGCGTGGCTTCCAGCGGTGTCGACTCATCATCCTCGTGGGCCTGGTACAGATCGATCACATCGGTCTGCAGGCGACGCAGCGAGTCTTCCACCGCCGCATTGATGTTGTCCGGGGTCAGCCCAGGGCGTTCGGCCCATTTGCCGACCTTGGTCGCCAGCACCACCTTCTCGCGCTTGCCGCTGCGGGCGAACCACCTGCCGATCAGCGTTTCCGATTCGCCGCCCACATTGCCGGGCACCCAGGCCGAGTACACGTCGGCGGTGTCGACCAGGTTGAAGCCGGCGTCGACGAAGGCATCGAGCAGGGCGAAGCTGGCCTTCTCGTCGGCGCTCCAGCCGAACACGTTGCCTCCGAAGGCGAGCGGACGTACATGCAGGCCGGAACGGCCCAGTTCACGGGTTGCCGTCATGGGCACGGTCTCCTTGGGGGAAGTGCTCCAGAATAGAACGCGTTGTGTTACCGCGCTGCGGCGCTGACCACAAAACAGTGTTCCGCGACGGGCGCGCGGCTAACGATTTGTGAACACCTGGCGCGCGGTGACTGCTAGTCTCGCCGCATCATTCCGCTGGAGTCGCCCCGATGATGCCTGCTTCGTCCCTGCGTGGTTGCCGCCTGTTGCTTGCTTCCGCCCTGCTTGCTGCCGTGCCCGCGTACGCTGCGCCGACCTTGGTGGCGCCAGCGCAGATCCAGGTATCGCCCGCCATCGACGCTGCGGTGAAGGCGTCGACCCGTGATCCGGCCAACGTCAAGCGTGATGGCTACCGTCATCCGGCACAGTCGCTGGCCTTCTTCTCGGTGGCACCGGAGAAGACCGTCATCGAAATCACTCCGGGCAACGGTTGGTATTCGGAAATCCTCGCGCCGCTGCTGCATGACAAGGGCCGGTACGTGGCAGCCGTGGTCGACCCGATGGCGGTGGCAGAAGGTCGTGGCCGCGACTACCAGCAGCGCAGCCGCGATGGCCTGGAAAAGAAGTTCGCCGGTGCGCCGGCACAGTTCGGCAAAGCAGTCGTGGTCGCCTACGATCCGGCCAAGCCGGTGTTCGGACCGGCCAACTCGGCCGATGTGGTGCTGACCTTCCGCAACGTGCACAACTGGCGCAAGGCCGGCCAGGCGCAGGGCATGTTCCAGGGCTTCTTCAACGTGCTCAAGCCGGGCGGCGTGCTGGGCGTGGTGGAGCACCGCGCCAAGGCCGATGTGGCCGACGATGATGACACTGGTTATGTCGGCCAGCAGCAGGTGATCGCCTTGGCCGAGGCCGCCGGCTTCAGGTTGGATGCGCGCAGCGAGATCAATGCCAACCCGCGCGACACCAAGGATCATCCCAACGGCGTGTGGACCCTGCCGCCGACCAACCAGCATGACAAGGCCGACGCCGCGAAGTACCAGGCCATCGGCGAAAGCGATCGCATGACCCTGCGCTTCATCAAGCCCTGAGTCGAAGCCTCGCAGCCGCAAGCGGCAATGGACACACGTGTATCCGCCGGGCTTGGCCCGGCGCGACAGTCAAAGGAGTGAGCGGTTGAAGAAGATCCTGTACATCGTGATCGCAGTACTGGTGCTGGTACGCCTGTTCGACTTCGCCTTCCATGGCGGCAATACCTATGACCTGCTGGGCGCGGTGGGGTTCGCGGTGCTGTTGATCGGCATCCTGCAGGATGAACGCGCGCGCCGTGCGAGCCCGCCATTGGCGTCCCAGCGGCGGCGGGCGGCGACCGCATCGGCCTGTGGCATTGCGCTGGTGCTTGTTTCGTTCCTGCTGAAGTGGAAGGTCTTCGGCTGAGGCGCCCGTGATCGCGATGGCAGCGCCGGGATGGGACAATGCCGCATCCACCGCCTGCCGTGCCTGCGATGCTGATTGCCTTCAACAAGCCGTTCAATGTGCTGTGCCAGTTCACCGATCGCAGCGTCCCGCCGCGCCCGACCCTGGCGGGTTTCGGCCTGCCGCCGCGTGTGTATGCGGCCGGCCGGCTGGATCATGACAGCGAAGGCCTGCTGCTGCTGACCGACAACGGTCCCTTGGCGCACAGGTTGACCGACCCGAAGCACAAGGCCGACAAGACCTACTGGGTGCAGGTGGAAGGCACGCCTGGCGAGGAACAGCTGCAGCGCCTGCGCAGCGGCGTGATCCTCAATGATGGGCCGACCCTGCCGGCGAAGGTCGAACGGCTCGATCCCGCGCCGGAGCTGTGGACGCGCGATCCGCCCGTGCGTTTCCGCAAGACCGTTGCCGATACCTGGCTGGCGATCACGATCCGCGAAGGGCGCAACCGCCAGGTACGGCGGATGACCGCCGCCGTGAACCTGCCCACCCTGCGCCTGGTGCGGGTGGCAATGGGTCCTTACCGGCTGGATGATCTGCGCCCCGGACAGTGGCGGCAGATCGGCTGAAACGAAACGGGCCGGAGATCACCCACAGGAGATCTCCGGCCCGGATGCAGCCGCCTGCCTCAGGCGTCGCTGCCGATATCGCTGTGCTCGTCGACCACGGTGTCGTTGCGGCGGTCGCGGGCACTGATGCGCTGCGCCTGGCCATCGACGACGTGACCATTGGCCGCCTTCTTCTTCTGCTGCTTGCGATACAGGGCATAGCCGAGCAGACCCACACCCACTGCCGCGGCGGCGATGGTCACTGCCGGATTGCGGCGGGCGAACTTGGTGGCAACCTTGCCACCGGTCTTCACTGCGCCCAGTGCGGCTCCCGTCTTGATCCAGTCGCTGGCCTGCGGACCCAGATGGCGCAGGCTGCCGCCGGCACTCTTCAGGCCGTCGCCCGCGGTGTGGGCCAGGTCCAGGGCGCGCTCCAGGGCGCGGTCGGTAATCACGGTCAGTCTGCTCATGCGGGGGTCCTTTGCCTCGGGTCGAAGTCCAGTGTGGCGCGTTGCCCGTAAACGGTATGTCAGTCGGGCAGTCACACGGCGTGACTCTACGCGCTCCATTCAGGATCAGGCAGGATTGCTATGTTCCCCGTGGTTTGGCCCGGTGGGTGGCGGTGGCCGTCCACGGGTCGTCCGGCCAGGGATGGCGGGGATAGCGGCCCTTCATCTCTTTCTTCACCTCGGCATAGGTGTTTTCCCAGAAGTTGCGCAGGTCCTGGGTGACCTGCAGCGGACGACCGCCGGGTGACAGCAGGTGCAGGGTCAGTGGCACGCGCCCATCGGCGATGCGGGGAGTGTCTGCCAGTCCGAACAACTCCTGCAGCTTCACGGCCAGCACCGGTGGCAGCGGTTCGCCGGACTCGCTGTCCAGTGCATAGGTGATGGGCCGCTCCAGCCCGGAGGGCACAGTGATGCGGGTTGGCGCATGCCGCTCCACGAGCTGCCGCTGTGACCATGCCAGGGGCGACTTCAGCGCTTCTGCGAAGCTGGCTTCGTCCAGCGCATCGAGGCGGCTCTTGCCGGCAAACGCAGGCTGCAGCCACTGCGCGCGGGTGGCGAGCAGCGTGGCATCGCTGCAGTCGGGCAGCTCCAGCTCGGGCATCCAGCGACGCAGCGACTCCATCCGTGCCTGCCATTGGCGCAGGGCCTCGGTCCACGGCAGTGCCTGCAGGCCGAGCTCGGCAACAGCCTCGGTCAAGGCGCCGGCCGCGTGTTCCGGGTCGACCCGGCCCGCCGAGCGACTGTCCAGCACGATGCGATCGAAGCGGGTTTCGCGCAGTGCGACCAGCGCACGCCGTTCGCCGTCCCAGCGCACCGTGTCGGTGGTGACGAAGCGCTGCGGGTAGATCCTGCGCAGATGGTCCTCATCGACCGGCGCGGCGCGCAGCAGAAGCGCATCGCGGGCCTCGAAACGCAGTTCGCTGGCGACCAGCCACGGTTCGCCACGCAGATCGCTCAGTTCATGCAGGCGCGCGCTGCGCCCGTTGGCGAGCAGGTAGCGCAGCGGATCGCCCGGATGCTGGAAGCCGATGCGATCGGGAAAAGCGTGCGCCAGCAGATCGCCCAGCGCGTGCGCTTCGATGCTGGCAGGGGGCGCGGCATCGCAGCGCAGCCGACGCCGCCACTGGCGCGCGGCGGCATCAATGGCAGCCAGTCCACCACGACTGGCATCGGCCGGCGCGCGGCCAGCACGGAACGCGGCCAGCGCGCGCCAGCGTGCCGCCAGTGCATCGCCGCCCTGGCGCAGGGGGTCGCGTGCTTCCAGCAGCGCCGCCAGATCGGCCGCCAGCGCCTGTGCGTGCGGGTCAGGGGCGGCGAGCAGCATCGCGGCCATGCGTGGATGGGTACCCAGCGCCAGCACGCGTCGGCCCAAGGCGGTGATCGCGCCCGATTCCGACAACGCGCCCAGGCGGTGCAGCAGCTCGCGCGCCGCACCCATCGGTCCGCTTGGGGGCGGATCGAGAAAGCGCAGGTCGCTGCTGCCCCACGCCGCCAGCTCCAGCGCCAGTCCTGCCAGTTCGACCTGGTCGATCTCGGCACGCCGCTGAGGCTCCAGCCGCTGCGACTGCGGCCACAGGCGCCAGGCCACGCCCTCGGCCACGCGGCCGGCACGACCGGCACGCTGGTCGGCCGAGGCCTGCGCAATGGCCACCACGTCCAGGCGGGTGAAGCCGCTGTTCGGGTCATAGCGGGGCTCGCGTGCCAGGCCGCTGTCGATCACCACGCGCACGCCGGGCAGGGTCACCGAGGATTCGGCCACGTTGGTGGCCAGCACCACGCGGCGGCGGCCCTCATCTGCGGGTTGCAGCACGCGCGCCTGCTGTTCCACCGGCAGTTCGCCATGCAGTGCCAGGACGTCGGTGTTGCCGCCGATCGATTCCTGCAGACCGGCCTGCACGCGGGCGATCTCCCGCTGGCCAGGCAGGAACACCAGCACGTCGCCCGGGTGCTCGACCAGCGCCTGCTGCACTGCGCGGCGGACCTGCAGTTCCAGCGATTCTTCGCGACGCGCCGGGAAGTGGCTGACGGTCACGGGGTAGCTGCGGCCCTCGCTGCTCAAGCGGGGTGCGTCGAGGAAGCGTGCCAGCCGCTCGCCATCCAGGGTCGCCGACATGACCACCAGCCGCAGGTCGTGGCGCAGCTGTGCCTGTACGTCCAGCGCCAGTGCCAATCCCAGGTCGCCGCTGAGGTGGCGCTCATGGAACTCGTCGAACAGGATCGCGCCCACCTGTTCCAGCAACGGGTCGTCCTGCAGCATGCGGGTCAGGATGCCTTCGGTCACCACCTCGATGCGGGTGCGCGCGGACACCCGGTTCTCGAAGCGGATGCGGTAGCCGACGGTATCGCCGACCTCCTCGCCGAGCTGCCTTGCCATGAACATCGCTGCGCTGCGCGCGGCCACCCGGCGCGGCTCCAGCAGGATGATCCTGCGGCCCTGCAGCCACGGTGCATCGAGCAGCGCCAGCGGTACCTGGGTGGTCTTGCCGGCGCCCGGTGGTGCCTCCAGCACGAGCCGTGGCTGTGCGGCCAGATGCTGCTGGATCTGCGGCAGCAGCGGAGAAATGGGGAAGTGCGGGGCGTTCATGCGCAAAGGATAAGGGGCCACGCTGGGCGCGGGTACAATGCGCAGGCACATTTCCTCCGCGATGACCATGCACCTGATCGATATCGGCGCCAATCTGACCCACGACTCCTTCGACCGCGACCGCGACGCCGTGCTGCAGCGTGCCCGCCAGGCCGGGGTGGTGCAGATGGTGGTCACGGGGGCCAGCCGCGAGCACTCTCCGCTGGCGCTGCAGCTGGCCCAGCAGCATCCGGGATTCCTGTATGCGACGGCCGGCGTACACCCGCATCATGCGGTGGAGTACACCGAAGAATGCGATGCGGAGATGCGCGCCCTGCATGCCCACCCGGAAGTGGTGGCGGTCGGCGAGTGCGGACTGGACTACTTCCGTGACTTCTCGCCGCGACCTGCCCAGCACCGTGCGTTCGAGCGCCAGCTGCAGCTGGCGGCGGAGAACGGCAAGCCGCTGTTCCTGCACCAGCGCGACGCGCACGCCGACTTCATGGCGCAGATGAAGAACTTCGAGGGTCGCCTCGGGCCGGCGGTGGTGCACTGCTTCACCGGTGAACGGGAGGAGTTGTTTGATTACCTCGACCAGGACTGGTACATCGGCATCACCGGCTGGCTCTGCGACGAGCGTCGCGGGGCGCACCTGCGCGAGCTGGTGAAGAGCATTCCAGCCGATCGCCTGATGATCGAGACCGATGCGCCGTACCTGCTGCCGCGCACGCTCAAGCCGATGCCGAAGGATCGCCGCAACGAACCGATGTTCCTTTCGCACATCGTCGAGGAGTTGGCCCGTGATCGTGGCGAGGATGTCGTGCTGACCGCAGCCCATGCCACGGCGGCGGCCCGTGCCTTCTTCCGGCTGCCCGACGCCGACACTACACGTCAGCCGTGAATGCCCGGATCCGGTGACGCTCGGCCATGCCCGGCGAGCGAAGCGGCAAGATCCGTCAGCCCTTCCCGATACGTCGGAAACTGCGGCGCCCACCCCAGCGCTTCGCGCGTACCGCGGCTGTCAATGCGCTTGCTGCCTTCGTAGAAGCGGCGCAGGGCCGGGCTCAGCGCCGGGTCGTCCCACGCCATTGCCGGTGGCATCGCAAAGCCTCCCAGCTGCGCGGCGAAGGCCAGCACGTCCTGTGGCGGTGCCGGCTCATCGTCGCTGGGCAGGTACAGCGCCTGCAGGGTGGGTCGCCGCATCGCCGCGATGATCACCGCCACCAGGTCCTGTACATGCAGGCGGTTGAACAGCAGGCCCGGCTTCAGCACATGGCGGGCACGTCCCTGCGCGAGCTGCACCAGTGCGTTGCGGCCGGGACCATACAGCCCGGGCAGCCGGAACACTGCCGAGGCGATGCCGCGCCGGCTGGCCAGTGCGCGCCATTGCGACTCCGCGCGCAGGCGCTGCAGGCCCGCAGGCCCGGTGGCGTCGGCCACGCTGTCCGCATCGATCCAGCCGCCCTGGCGGTCGCCGTACACCGACGTTGACGACAGATAGCCCACCCACTGCAATGCCGGACTGTCTTCCAGTGCCGTGCGCAGCATGCGCACTGCCGGGTCGCCGTCGGCATCGGGCGGTATGCTGCCCAGCACGGCATCGGCGCGCGCGATGTCATCCAGAAGCGCGGGTGCAGGTGCTGTTCCAGCGCAGAGTCGATGGCAGCGCAGGCCATCGACGGCTGCCGTGGCCGGATCGCGTACGGTGCCGGCGACCTGCACGCCCAGCGCTTCCAGGCGAGCCGCCAGTACGCGCCCGCTCCAGCCCATGCCCAGGATCAGCACCCGTCCGGGCAACGGACCGGCCGGCAGCGTCAGGCTCACGCCCGGCGCTGCGCCTGGTAGGCCTGCAGGCTGCTGTAGGCGACCTGCAGCAGCACGCCCTGCTGGCCGGCGCTGCGTGCACGCGCCAGCATGTCACCGACGATGTGGCCGGCCTCCACCTGCAGCCCGGCCTCCAGGTCACGCAACATCGAGGCCTTCAATGCCGAGCCGGCCTGGGTCAAGGTGCCGCGCGCAGTGTCCTGCGCTGCCGCCGGCACCGCCTCACCGGCCGCCTCCGCCACGGCCAGGCACTCGTCGTACAGGCCCTGCACGATGGCCGTGCCATCATCGGTCGCGACAATCGTGCCGATGTCCGCGCGCAACAGGCAGGTCGCCGCGGCAAGCGCGGTGAGGAAGGTGTACTTGATCCACTGCTCCTGGCCGATGCGTTCGCTGGCCAGGTGATCGAGGTTGGCCTGCGTGCAGGCGGCGGCGAAGGCACGCACGCGCGCCGAGAGTGCGCCACCGTCGCGTTCCCCGAAGGTGAGCTTGGCGGGTTTTCCCAGATGCACCACCGCACCGTCCGGTGCCTTGGTCGCACTGATGAAGCACAGCCCACCCAGCACCGCCTCGCGGCCGAAGCGTGCATCCAGATCGTTGTAGTGATGCAGCCCGTTGAGGATCGGCAGCACGGTGGTGCGGGGGCCCACCGCCGGCGCGATGGCCTCGATCGAGCTGTCCAGGTCGTAGGCCTTGCAGCTGAGGATGACCAGGTCGAAGGGCCTCTCCCGGGCCAGCGCGGGCAGCGCATCGGCTGTCACGTGCTGCACCGGGAAGGCGGCATCGCCGACTGGACTGCGGATCACCAGTCCATCGCGTGCAAGCTGCCCGGCGCGGGCAGGGCGGACCAGGAAGGTCACGTCCACACCGGCCTGGGCCAGGCGGCCGCCGAAGTAACCGCCGGTACCGCCGGCGCCGAGAATCAGGATGCGCATTGCACGTTCACCGTTGTCTGCGGAACCAATGTTGCGAGTGTGCCGGGGATCGCGACCCCGGCGATCGGCGCTCAGCTGCGCATGCCCACGCCGCGGCGCAGCAGCCACAGCGCCACCGCCGTCAGCACCACCACGAAGCCGATCATCAGCGCGTACGCGACCCACAGCGGCACGTCACTGCTGCCCAGCAGGCCGTAGCGGAACGCGTTGACCATGTAGAAGATCGGGTTCGCATGGGTCGCTGCTTCAGCCCAGGCCGGCAGCAGCTTCACCGAATAGAACACGCCGCCCAGATAGGTCAGCGGGGTCAGGATGAAGGTCGGAACGATCGCCACGTCGTCGAACTTCTTCGCGTACACGGCATTGATGAAGCCGGCCAGCGAGAAGATGGTGGCGCCCAGCAGTACCGTGGTCAGTGTCACCAGCGGATGCGGGATGCGCACAGGGGTGAAGAACATCGCGATGATCAGCACGATCACGCCGACCATCAGGCCGCGCAGTACCGCACCGGCGACGTAACCCCACAGGATCACCCAGTTCGGCATCGGGCTCACCAGCAGCTCTTCCACGTGGCGGCCGAACTTGGCGCCGAAGAAGGACGAGCTGATGTTGCCGTAGCTGTTCTGGATCACGCTCATCATGACCAGCCCGGGCACGATGAACTGCATGTAGCTGTACCCGCCCATCTCGCCCACGCGCGAGCCGATCAGGCCGCCGAAGATGAGGAAGTACAGGGTCATGGTGATCGCCGGCGGCACCAGCGTCTGGCCCCAGATGCGCATGATCCGGGTCACTTCGCGGCGCACGATGGTCAGCAGCGCGACGCGGTTGCGCTGGCCGTCGGTCAGCTCGGTGGTGCTCATGCGGATTTCTCCTGGTTGCCGGTGAGGCGCACGAACAGCTCCTCCAGGCGGTTGCTCTTGGTACGCATCGAGCGCACGCGGATGCCGGCTTCATTCAGCGCGGCGAACACGCGGTTCAGATCCATCGCCCGTGGCATGTCGATGTCCAGCGTGTGCGCGTCGGGCGCGCTGAGGGTTGCGCCCTCGATCGCCGGCAGCTGCACCGGCAGATCGCCATCGATGTCCAGCAGGAAGCCTTCCACGTCCAGCTTGGCCAGCAGCGCACGCATCGGCCCCTGCTCGACGATCCGGCCGTGGTTGATGATCGCCAGATGCCGGCACAGGTACTCGGCCTCCTCCAGGTAGTGGGTGGTGAGGATGATCGTCGTGCCAGCCGCATTGATCTCCTTCAGCACCCGCCACATGTCGCGGCGGATCTCGATGTCCACGCCCGCGGTCGGCTCATCCAGGATCAGCAGGCGGGGACGCGTCATCATCGCGCGGGCGATCATCAGCCGGCGCTTCATGCCGCCGGACAGGGTGCGGCTCATCACCTGCGCCTTCTCCCACAGATGAGCACGCTTGAGTTCCTCTTCCGCGCGCTGCTCCGCTTCCTCGCGCGGTACGCCATAGAAGCCGGCGTAGTTCACAAGAATGTCGAAGGGTTTTTCGAACAGGTTGAAGTTGATCTCCTGCGGCACCAGGCCGATCAGGCGCATGGTCGCGCTGCGGTTGCGCACCAAGTCGCTGCCGAACACCTCCACCTGGCCCTCGCTGAGGTTGACCAGGGAGCTGATGATGCCGATCAGGGTGGACTTGCCAGCCCCGTTGGGGCCCAGCAGGGCGAAGAAGTCGCCCGGGGCGACCTCCAGCGAGACCCCCTTCAGGGCCTGGGTTCCGTTGTCGTAGGTTTTGCGCAGGTCGCGCACGCGCAGGGCGGGCGCCGTATCGTTCAGGGATGCCAAGCTCGAAGCCTTCGCGCCTATGGGCTGGCGCTGGAGAGGGGCGGGGAAGGGCTATTATAGAAGACCCCGAGGGCTTGCCCCGGCTACACACTGTCCCGAAAAGTCGTGCCTGTTCAATTCCCCCTCAAGCTGGTCGGCCGCCGCATGCTGGCCCCGACCGTCGGCCACTACCAGTTCGTGCGCGACGATGGCCAGCCGCTGGATTTCCAGCCCGGCCAGTTCATCCAGGTCCATTTCAGCTACGCCGATGGCACCGAGACCAAGCGCAGCTATTCCCTGGCCACCCTGCATGATCACGCACTGGGGCCCGGCGAAGCCGTGGATATCGCGGTCAGTTTCGTGCCCGGCGGCGCCGCTACAGCGCTGTTCGAGGCGCTGGAAACCGGCGGCCAGATCAGCGCGTCCGGCCCGTACGGGCGGTTCTGCCTGAACCCCGGCGATCACAACGCGCGCTATCTGCTGATCGCCACCGGTACCGGCGTGACCCCCTATCGCTCGATGCTGCCACTGCTGGAAAGGGCCATGACCGAACGCGGCGTGCAGGTCGTCCTGCTGCAGGGTGCACGCAGCCCGGGCGAACTGCTGTACAGCGAAGACTTCTACAGTTTCGCCGAAAAACACGCGAACTTCCGCTATGTTCCGTGCCTGTCGCGGGAGTTGCCGGAACAGGCCCACGCCGACGTCCATCATGGCTACGTGCAGCAGGCCCTGGCTGGTTTCACGCCGGACCCGGCCACCGATATCGCCTACCTGTGCGGCAACCCGGACATGGTCGATGCCTGCGCCGAGCTGCTCAAGGCGGCCGGGCTGGGCAACCCGCAGATCCGCCGCGAGAAGTACGTCAGCAGCAAGTGAGTGCGCTGCGGAGAGGCGGCGCCAGCCGCCTCCCGCAGACCGCGCCGGTCTCAGTACGGCACCCAGGCATCACGCCAGGCTGCGCCCACGCCCGGCCGGTACGCGTCGGCGTTGACGTTGCACCACGCGCCTTCAGGGAACGGACGGCAGGCGTACAGCCGGCCATCGCTGCCCTTCACCACGGTCTGCCCGGGCACATAGCTGCCGATGCCTGCCGGGTACACGTAGTCGAAGTCGCCGCCCGGCGAAGGCGTGCCCGGATCGGGTACCCGGGTGTCCAGCTGGAAGCGGTTGCCTTCTTTCAGATAGACCCGGTTGCCGGTCGCCGACGCCGTCGGCGTGATCGTGCCGTTGGACAGTACGCCCACCCGAGCGTGCTGGCTGGCGCCATTGACCTTGCGGGCCAGCACCAGCGGCCACTGCGCGGCCGCCGTCTGGCCGCTGGCCAGTGTGGCCTCCACCCGCTCCACATCGTTGCCGCTGGCGTTGAACACGCGCAGCGCCAGGACGGTGCCGACCGGCAGATCGCCACGCGCGGTGAGCGGGCCGGCATCCTGCCACTGCGATGCCGGGGGAGTGCTGCCGCCCTCGAAACGCACATCCATGCAGGTGTAGAACGCTTCGGTCGAATCCGCGCGCTGCCACGTGTTGTAGATCACGTGCTGGCCCGTGCGCTGTGGCAGCGGGCACTGCAGCCTGTACGTGCCATCGGCGGACAGCGGGGTGTTGCCCAGTGTGCAGAACTCCTGCAGGTCCGCCCAGCGCAGAGGACTGCCCGGTGTCCAGCCTTCGCGGGTAACGAAGAATCGCCAGTCACGCGTGGCATGCGGTGCGGTGGCCTTGAACACGAAGGTGAACCTGCCGTTCGCATCGGGTTGGATCGGCGTGGTCTGCCAATCACTGCGGTTCAGATCCAGGCCGCGGAAGGTCGGGTTGTTGCCGCTGCACAGCGTGCCGTCGGGTACGACGGCCTGATGGTTGCCATTGGCGTTGGCCTGGTTGATGCCGTTCCAGTCGTAGAACGCCTGCGAGCCGGCGAGTGCTTTCGCGGCGGCGCAGGCCGGGTTGGTTGGATTCTCCGGATTGCCCTGGAAACAGGCGTAGACGCGACTGGCCGGCGTGGTCATGGTGCCGTGCGCGAATGCGCTGCTGGCCAGGCAGATCAGGCCGGCGGCTGCGAATGAGCTGGCCAGCACTACACGTGTGGATCGGAATGACATGGCGCATCCTTGTGGTCGTCGATGGGAACGGTGACCGCAGGCGTTGCGCTGCGCAGCGGACGGTCGGCGGCACCTCGGCGAGTATCGAGGTGCGTTGCATCGCGCGGTACCTTGGAAGTGCCGTTCCGTGACTGCCTGCGTGAAGCCTTTCCCACAGGCTTCACGCAGGCCTGAACGGATGCGCAGAAGGTCACGCGTCGTGCGTGGTGCCGATCACGCGACGCCGTGTGTCAGCGCGTCCTGATCCACCCGGTCCGCCTGGCACGAAAAACACCCGTAGCCTGCGTTGTGCAACTGCACGAAGGCCACCGCGGGATCGGCGAACAGCACATCGAGCTGCACCCCGACCTCGTTGCCGGGGCAGACCTGCCCGCTGATCATCAGTGCATCCTCGTCGTAGGCGCGCAGTGAGATCAGCCGTCGCTCGACGTAGGGCGGAACGACCCCGGCGGGCAGGACGCAGCGCGTAGCGCCGCGCTGCACGAAGATCGGACCGGACGCGCGATAGGGCGAGTGCGTGGCCAGGTGGGTATGGGGCAGCAGAAGCAGTTCGGCGCCACTTGGGGGGTCGGACAGGCTGACCCGGCACGGATGGCCGCCGCGATCCCCGGCCCAGCGTCGCAGGATGCCCTGCGCAGCCAGCGCGCGGTCGCTCTGTTCGAACAGGTGCTGGAAGGGGCGGTGATCGAGGCCGCTGAGGTACCACGCGTTCATGGGAATCTCCTGGGTTCTCCATGAGTCTGCGTGGCCGACTGCTGCGCTGCTCGCCATGATGCGACGCCGCATTCGATCCGGCCGACATGGGCCTGGCTTTCCAGTGACGATTGCCCATCGCCGCCAGCCTCCTGCCCGTGTAAGTTGGGTCACATCTTCCGCGGCAGTCCGTCGTGGTCGACAGGAACGTCTTCCAGGGGAAACGAGCACGATGCAAAGACACCACCTCGCACTGGCCGGCGCGCTGGCCAGCCTGCTGCTTGCCGGTTGCGGCGCAGCGCCTTCCGGCAGCGCCGATGCGGCGGCGGAAACGCCCGGCCGCCGCTACGGACAGATCGACTTCCAGCCCTGCACATTGACCACGATGGGCGCCAGCGCCAACGTCGAGGCACAGTGCGCCACCCTGCAGGTGGCCGAGGACAGGGCGCAGCCGCAAGGGCGGAAGATCAACCTCCGTATCGCCTGGCTGGAATCGGGCAACAGTGGCTCCGGCCAACCGGATCCGGTGTTCTTCCTCGCCGGCGGGCCCGGGCAGGCGGCCAGCGAGGTGGCGGTCATCGTCGATACCGCCCTGCGCCAGGTTCGCAAGCAACGCGACATCTTCCTGATCGACCAGCGCGGCACCGGTGGCTCCAACCCGCTCAACTGCCTGGGCGCAGATGGCAAGGAACTGGCGTTCGACGAAGAGGCCCCCCCCAGCGAGGCGCTGCTGCGCGACTACGCCCAGCGCTGCGCAAGCTCTTTGCAGGGACGTGCCGATGCGCGGTTCTACACCACCCGCGACGCCGTTGCCGATCTGGATGCCGTGCGCCAGGCGCTGGGCGTGGATGCGCTGAACCTGGTGGGTGGTTCCTACGGAACCCGCGTGGCCCAGCGCTATGCCGCGGCCTATCCGCAGCACACCCGCAGCATCGTCATCGACGGCGTCGTTCCGAACGAGCTGGTGGTCGGGGGTGACTTCGCCAATACCTTCGAAGACGCGATCAATCTGCAGTCGGCCCAGTGCCGCAAGGACCCGGCGTGCAGCAAGCGCTTTCCGAGCGACACCAGCAAGCAGCTGCGCGGCGTGCTCGATACGCTGCGCGCCGCGCCGGTGACCGTTGACTACCGCGACCCCGGCACGAACGCGCCGCGGCGCGACGTGCTGACGCCGGACAGCGTGATGGGGCTGGCGTTCGCCTTCTCCTATGTTCCGCAGTACGCCTCGCTGTTGCCGCTGGTGCTGGACGAGGCTGCGCAGGGCCGCTACGCACCGCTCGCCTCGTTGGCACGCGGTGCCAACCGCAGCATGGGCTTCCAGATCAACCGCGGCATGCAGTGGTCGGTGATCTGCAGCGAGGACGCTCCGCGCTACCACGCGCCAGCCGCCAATGCCGAGCGCCTGTTCGGCAACGAGGTGGCCAGCGCCTTCTTCGCGCCGTGTGCTGTCTGGCCGCACACCGCGGCCCCCGCCGCGGATGCCGCACCGCTGCGCAGCGAGGTGCCGGCGCTGCTGCTGTCCGGTGAACTGGACCCGGTCACGCCACCGCGCTACGCCGCACAGGTGCTCAAGGGGCTGCCGCAGGGGCGCGCACTGGTCGCGCGCGGCCAGGGCCACGGCACGCTCTCCGCCGGCTGCATGCCCCGCCTGCTGGGCCAGTTCATCGACAGCACCGATGCCAAGGCGCTGGATGCCAGCTGCCTGGATACGCTGAGCTACGTGCCGGCGTTCACCTCGTTCAACGGATGGGAACCATGATCGTCGCCGACAACCTGCACAAGGCCTTCGATACCCGCACCGGCCGCATCCAGGCGGTGGCCGATGTCGGCTTCCGCGCCGAGGACGGTCGCATCACCGGTCTGCTTGGCCCGAACGGTGCCGGCAAGACCACCACCATGCGCATGCTGTACACCCTGATGACGCCTGACCAGGGCAGCATCAGCGTCGATGGCATCGATGCCGCGCGCAATCCCGTGGAGGTCCGTCGCCACCTGGGCGTGCTGCCCGATGCGCGGGGCGTCTACAAGCGGTTGACCGCGCGCGAGAACATCGCCTATTTCGGCCGGCTGCACGGCCTGTCCGAAGCTCGCATCCGCGAGCGCATCGACGTGCTGTCGCAGGCGCTGGACATGGGCGACATCCTCGACCGCCAGACCGATGGCTTCTCGCAGGGCCAGCGCACCAAGACCGCGATCGCGCGCGCACTCGTGCACGATCCGCGCAATGTGATTCTCGACGAGCCGACCAACGGCCTGGATGTGATGACCACCCGTGCACTGCGCCGGTTCCTGCTGGGACTTCGTGAGGAAGGGCGGTGCGTGATTCTGTCCAGCCACATCATGCAGGAGGTGGCTGCACTGTGCGACCACATCGTGATCATCGCCAAGGGCACGGTCATGGCCGCCGGCAGTGCCGATGAGCTGCGCGCGCAGTCCGGCGAAGCCAATCTGGAAGATGCGTTCGTGAAACTGATCGGCAGCGAAGAGGGCCTGCACGCATGAGCATGATGTCGACCCTGATGACGGTGATGCGCAAGGAGCTGCGTGATCTCTCCCGCGACCGCCGCACGCTGATGCTGACCCTGCTGTTCGGTCCGCTGCTGTACCCGGTGCTGCTGCTGGGCATGGGCAAGCTGGCCGAGAGCCGCGTGCGCACGCAGATCGAGCAACCGCTGCAGATTCCGACCATCGGCGCGGACAACGCACCGAACCTGGTCCGCTTCCTGGCCGCGCAGGGGCTCAACGCCAGCGCAGCACCCAAGGACCTGGCTGCGGCCATCCGCAACCAGGACATCGACGTCGCGCTGCGCATCAGCGATGACTTCGGCGAGGACTGGGCCGCGGGCAGGCCGGCGCTGGTGGAGGTGATCAAGGACAGCACCCGGCGTGCCGCCGAAGTGCCCAGCGCACGCCTGGAAGCGGCGCTGGCCACCTACAACGGCCAGGTGGGCGCACTGCGGCTGATGGCACGCGGCGTGGATGCCCAGGTCGCGCGTCCGCTGGACGTGGGCAGCCAGGATCTGGCCAGTGCCGAAGCGAAACGGGGCATGATCCTGTCGATGCTGCTGCCGGTGCTGTTGACCCTGACCTCGTTCATCGGCGGCGCCTATCTGGTGATGGACGCCACCGCCGGCGAACGTGAGCGGCAGTCACTCGAGCCCCTGCTGGCGACGCCCGGCTCACGCAGCGCGATCGTAAGTGGCAAGATCGCCGCCGCCTGTGTGGTCGGCTTCGCGTCGCTGCTGTTGACCCTGGTGGCTTTCAAGGTCAGCGCGCAGATCGCCCCGGGCAACATCGGTCGCCAGTTCAACATGAATGTCGGCTCGATGCTGCAGATGCTGCTGGTGATGCTGCCGATGCTGCTGATCGGTACCTCGCTGCTGACCTTCCTGTCGGCGGCGGCCAAGAGCATGAAGGAAGCGCAGAGCCACATGACCTGGCTAATGCTGTTGCCGATGCTGCCCGGCTACGCACTGGTCGCCTACCCGCTGAAGAGCGAGCTGTGGCAGTACGCGGTGCCGTTCCTGTCGCAGAACCAGATGCTGCTGAAGGTCATCCGCCATGAAGTGATCAGTCCCAGCGTCTGGGCGATCTATCTGGGCGCCAGTCTCGGTCTGGCCGCACTGCTGTGGTTTGCCGCCGTGCGCCGCTACCACAACGAACGCCTGGCGATTTCCGGCTGACCGCCACTGGAAGCGCCGGGCCCTGCCCGGCGGATAGGGAACGAGGCCCGGTCATTCCGGGCCTCGCTGTTTTCAGGTTCGCCTTGCCTGCCAAGCGGCGAAGCGCCGGGCGATCACCGGGGCCAGCCGGTCGACGTTCTCCCAGGTATCGGCGACGTGGTACAGATCCGGGACATCGGCCCCAGCAGGCAGTCTGGGGCGCGAAGGCAGGCAGAGGAAGTGCTGAATACGTCAGCCCTCTGCATACCGCGCAGGCGTCACCCCCATCTCGCGCTTGAACACGGCGATGAAGGCGCTGGGGGTGTCGTAGCCGAGCGACAGCGCCACGCTGATCACCGGTTCCCCGGCCAGCAGGCGTGGCAGCGCCAGCAGGACGCGCAGGCGCTGGCGCCATTGGCTGAGTGTCATGCCGGTTTCGGCGCGCCAGTGGCGCGCAAGGGTGCGGCTGGACAGTCCCATGGCAAGGGACCAGGCCTCGACGCTGCGGGTGTCCTGTGGTGCACGCGCCAACGCCGCAGCAACGCGCCGCAGGCGCCGATCGCGTGGCTGCGGCAAGGCCAGCGGCAGCGGTGTGCTGGCGTCGATCTCATCGGCAATGACGCCGGCAAGACGCTCCTGCACCGCGTCGAGCGGTGCGGGCGCCCAGCGCAGCGCGCGATCCACGGCTGCCTGCAGCAGGGCGCCCGGTTGCACGATGCGTGGGCGTGCCGGGAGTCGCGTGCAGGTCGCCGCGTCGAGGTACAGGCTCCAGCCATTGAACGGGCCGATGCTGGCCAGCGCATGCGGCAGTCCGGGCGGAACCCACGCCATATGGCCGGCTGGCAGCAGCCAGTGCAGGTCGCCTGCCTCGATCCGCAGCAGGCCCTGTCGCGCCCCCAGCAGCTGCCCGCGGGCGTGCTGGTGCCGGGCGGTCCGGCGTGGACGGTCCAGGGCCAGTTGCGCGGTCAGCAGCACCGGCCCTCGGGCGGTGTCCACCAGGGGCGAGTCAATCAGGGCGGGGGATGTCTGATATGCCATATCAACTGGCAGTTATACGGCAGATCCGGCAGACAGCAGCGTCCACACTGCACGCCACCCGCCGAAAGGAGTTCCTCATGCAGCCTCAAGACATCCTCCCTGACCATCAGAACGACGTGGTCGCCAACGGCCTCACCGTGCGTAAGGGCAGCGTGGGCGCTTTCCTTGCCAGCGTCCGCGACTGGCAGGATCCCGCCGGCAGCCCCGCGTCCCGGGCAGCAGCGGAAGCCGACCTGCGCGCGCTGTTGCCGGGTCTGCATGCGTTGGGCCTGTTCCGCATCCTGAGGGCACGCGATCCGGCCCTGCAGCACCTGATCGACGGCGCGCGCTGATACGAACAAGGCCCGGACAGACCGGGCCTTGTCGTGATCGTTGGCGGGGATGTCCCGGCTCAGCCGCCCGGCGCGAACACCAGGGTGCGGCGGGTGGTGACCGGAGCGCTGACCGGCTCGAAACGCCAGCGCTTCACGGCGTTCATGGCTTCGCGGTCGAAGATGCGCGCGGGCGTCGCACGCAGCACGCGGGCGTTCACCACCGAGCCGTCGGTACCCACGGTGATCTCCACCAGTACCTCGCCGGACGTGCCAGCGCGCAGGGCGTCGGCCGGATAGCGGGGGGCCGGCGTACTGACCGGACGCAGGCTGGGCGCGGCGGCAGGTGCCTGGCGTGCGGCATTGGCCTGCTGCGCAGCGGCCTGTTGCTGCTTCTGCTCCGCTTCACGCCGTGCGGCGGCCTGGCGCTCGGCTTCCTCGCGCTCGCTGTCACGGCGGGCGGCATCCTGCTGTGCGGCGATCTGCCTGGCCGCATCGGCTTCCTTGGCGCGCTGCTCGGCCAGGCGCTGCTGCTCGGCCTGTTGCCGGGTACGGTCCTCGGCGTCCTTCTTGGCCCGCTCCGCTTCCGACTCGGTGCGCTTGGCCGCGTTCTCCACGCCCTTGGCCAGGCCTTCCTTCAGGCGTGGCAGGGCCGGTGCGGAGGCATCCACCTTCTCGATCAGGGCGACCAGGCGCTGCGCCTCGGTGAAGTCCTCGCGGCCCAGATGCTGCTCGGCCGCGATCAGGGTGTAGGGCAGCAGGTCGGTCAGCGCACTTTTCACCGCGGCATCGTCCGGCGTCTTGTCGCGCAGGGCCAGGTAGTACTCGATGGCGTTGTCGCCGGCCGGGGCGTACATGCGGTTCTCGCGCAGCGCCTGGCTGGCCGACTCGCGCAGCTGCTCGGTGCCCATCGACTGCACCTTGGCGGCCACTACCGGTGTCGCCGGCGCCGCAGCGGCAGGCGATCCTGCCGGGGCAGGGGCAGGCGTTTCTTCCTTGCCCGAGCAGGCGGCCAGGGCCAGTACCAAGGCAACCGGCAGCCACCGGCGCGCGGCGGTGATCGTTGTGACGTGCGACATCCTGCTCCCCTCTAAGAAGACGACGTTACGTAAATCATTGATATGCATGGCCGGGACCGTGGGTCCGAGCACGGCAGGGTGGCGTTTCCCGACGCCACCGCCGGCAACGGCGAGGAAGCAATCTAGCATCCCCGCCAGCGCTGCGTACAAGGGCGGCAGCGACGACCGGCGGTGGCGTCCGCGCCACCACCGGCCAGCGCCTCAATGCGCCTGTGCCTTGTCGTGGCTGTTGGACATCAGCTTGTCGGTCCAGGCGATGCCGATCGCCGAGAGGATGAACACGCAGTGGATGATGGTCTGCCAGAGCACGCCCTGCTCGGTGAAGGTCGAGCACCTGGCGGCACCGATGTTGGCAGCGGCGACGTTCATCAGTTCCGGCGCGCACAGCGGCAGGCCGCCCAGCGAACCGCTGGCGATGAAGGTCTTGAGCAGGTGGATCGAGGAAATGCCGATGATCGCCATCGCCAGCTTCACCTTCAGGACGCTGGCATTGACGTGGCTCAACCATTCCGGCTGGTCGGGATGGCCTTCCAGCCGCAGGCGCGAGACGAAGGTTTCATAACCGCCGACGATCACCATCACCAGCAGGTTGGAAATCATCACCACGTCGATCAGGCCCAGCACGATCAGCATGATCTGCTGTTCGCCCATCGAGGCCGAGTGGGAGATCAGGTGCCACAGTTCCTTGCCGAACAGGAACACGTAGACACCCTGGGCGACGATCAGGCCCAGGTACAACGGCAGCTGCAGCCAGCGCGAGGCGAAGATCAGCGAGGACAGCGGGGAGAGGGGGCGTTGGGGGGACATGCAGGACAGTGCGTTGCGGGGGAGGAGCGAGGTTACCGGCCCGCCATGACGGTGCCAAGCCAACTCCCGCACTAGACTTCAGGTTCCTTACCGCACCCGAGCCGCTGCCATGATCGATCTGTATTACTGGCCTACCCCGAACGGCCATAAAGTCACCCTGATGCTGGAGGAAAGCGGGCTGGAGTACCGCATCCACCCGGTCAACATCGGATCGGGCGACCAGTTCAAGCCGGACTTCCTGGCGATCTCGCCCAACAACAAGATGCCGGCCATCGTCGACCATGCGCCGGCTGACGGCGGCGCGCCGCAGAGCGTGTTCGAATCCGGTGCGATCCTGCTGTACCTGGCCGAGAAGACCGGTCGCTTCCTGCCCACCGATGCGCGTGGCCGCATCGCCACGCTGGAATGGCTGTTCTGGCAGATGGCCGGGCTGGGCCCGATGAGCGGCCAGATGGGGCACTTCAATGTCTACGCGCCGCAGAAGATTCCTTACGCCATCGAGCGCTACGACAGCGAGGTGCGGCGCCTGCATGGGGTGATGGACAAGCGGCTGGCCGGGCATGCCTTCCTGGCCGGCGAGGAGTACACCATCGCCGACATGGCCAGCTATCCGTGGGTCGGTGCCTACGACGCGCTGCCGGCAGATTTCGATGCCTTCCCGAACCTCAAGCGCTGGCATCAGGCCATCGCCGCGCGCCCGGCCACCCAGCGGGCGTATGCGCTGCGCCAGCAGGTCAATCCGAACGCCGGCAAGCCGCTCAGCGATGACGAGCGCAAGCATCTGTTCGGCCAGCGCTGAGGGTCCTGCGCAGGCCGCTGCGCTCGCCGGGCATGGCCCGGCGCTACCCGCCCGTCAACGGCCGATGTGCCGTGCCCGGTCCCTGCCATGGGCAGAAGGTCATGCTGCCTTCCCGCACGGGCTTGGTTAGGATGGGGGCTGATCGCCACCGCACATGCTGCGGTGGCGGACCTGCCGTTTGCCGGGATCCTCCATGCGCCACCTGTTCGCTTCGCTTGCCCTCATGCTCGCCACCAGTACTGCCGCCCACGCTGAAAAACTGACGCTGGAAGCCATCACCGGTCCATTGCCGCTGTCCGGGCCGACCCTGATGAAGCCCAAGGTCGCTCCGGACGGTTCGCAGGTCAGCTTCCTGCGCGGCAAGGACAGCGACCGCAACCAGCTGGATCTGTGGACCTACGACATCGCCAGCGGCCAGACCCGCCTGCTGGTCGACTCCAAGGTGGTGCTGCCGGGCACCGAGACCCTCAGCGACGAGGAGAAGGCCCGCCGCGAGCGCCAGCGCATCGCGGCGATGACCGGCATCGTCGATTACCAGTGGTCGCCGGACGCACAGCGCCTGTTGTTCCCGCTCGGCGGCGAGCTCTACCTGTACGACCTGAAGCAGCAGGGTCCGGCAGCAGTACGCCAGCTGACCCACGGCGAAGGCTTTGCCACCGACGCCAAGCTGTCGCCGAAAGGCGGCTTCGTCAGCTTCATCCGCGGCCGCAACCTGTGGGTGATCGATCTGGCCAATGGCAGCCAGCTGCAGCTGACCGGCGATGGCAGCGCCACCATCGGCAACGGTGTGGCCGAGTTCGTGGCCGACGAGGAAATGGACCGCCACACCGGCTACTGGTGGGCGCCGGATGATTCGGCCATCGCCTTCGCCCGCATCGACGAAGCACCGGTACCGGTACAGAAGCGCTACGAGGTCTATGCAGACCGCACCGATGTCATCGAACAGCGTTACCCGGCCGCCGGCGATGCCAATGTGCGCGTGCAGCTGGGCGTGATCGCGCCGGCCGCCGCGGCACAGCCGCGCTGGATCGACCTGGGCAAGGAACAGGACATCTACCTGGCGCGCGTGGATTGGCGTGATGCCCAGCACCTGACGTTCCAGCGCCAGTCGCGTGACCAGAGGCAGCTGGATCTGGTGGAAGTGGCATTGGACTCAAACCGTCAGCGCGTGCTTGCCCATGAAACCAGCCCCACCTGGGTGCCACTGCACAACAGCCTGCGCTTCCTGCAGGACGGCAGCATGCTGTGGTCGTCCGAGCGTACCGGCTTCCAGCATCTGTACCGCATCGACAGCACGGGCAAGGCCACCGCGCTGACCCACGGTGACTGGCCCGTGGATGAACTCCTGGCTGTGGATGAAGCGGCCGGCAAGGCCTATTTCCGCGCCGGCATCGAGACGTCGCGCGAGAGCCAGATCTACTCCGTCCCGCTGCAGGGCGGACAGGCGCCACAGCGGCTGTCCAAGGCGCCGGGCATGCACAGCGCCAGCTTCGCGCGCAACGCCAGTGTCTATGTCGACAGCTGGTCCAACAGCACCACACCGCCGCAGATCGAGCTGTACCGCGCCAACGGTGAGAAGATCGCGACGCTGGTGGACAATGATCTGGCCGATCCCAAGCATCCCTACGCGCGCTATCGCGATGCGCAGCGACCGGTCGAATTCGGCACCCTGACCGCTGCCGATGGCCGGACGCCGCTCAACTACAGCCTGATCAAGCCTGCCGGCTTCGATCCCTCCAAGCGCTATCCTGTGGCGGTGTACGTCTATGGCGGCCCGGCCAGCCAGACCGTCACCGACAGCTGGCCCGGACGTGGCGATCATCTGTTCAACCAGTACCTGGCGCAGCAGGGCTACGTGGTGTTCTCGCTCGACAACCGTGGCACCCCACGGCGTGGCCGTGAGTTCGGCGGCGCGCTCTATGGCAGGCAGGGCACGGTGGAGGTGACCGACCAGCTGCGCGGCGTGGCATGGCTGAAGCAGCAGCCCTGGGTCGACCCCGCGCGCATCGGCGTGCAGGGCTGGTCCAACGGCGGTTACATGACCCTGATGCTGCTGGCCAAGGCGTCCGACAGCTATGCCTGCGGCGTGGCCGGTGCACCGGTCACCGACTGGGGGCTGTACGACAGCCATTACACCGAACGCTACATGGATCTGCCGGCACGCAACGAGGCCGGTTATCGCGAAGCGCGCGTGCTGACCCACATCGACGGACTGCGCTCACCCCTGCTGCTGATCCACGGCATGGCCGATGACAACGTGCTGTTCACCAATTCGACCAGCCTGATGAGTGCGCTGCAGAAGCGCGGCCAGCCCTTCGAACTGATGACCTACCCGGGCGCCAAGCATGGCCTGTCCGGTGCCGATGCGCTGCACCGCTACCGTGTGGCGGAAGCGTTCCTGGGACGTTGCCTGAAACCCTGAGTCACAACCGGGAAGGAGCCCGCCGATGAACCACCTGCCACCCCCTGTTCCTGGCCATCCCGCCCATCCCCCCGGCTGGTGGCGCCGTCACTGGCGATGGGCGATGCCACTGACCGTGGTGGTGTTCCTGGGCGTACTGGGCGGTTCCGCGGCATGGAGTGTGATGCGCTGGGGCGAAGCCGCACGCGAGAGTGCGCCGATGCGTGAGGCGATGCGGCGCGCCGGATGCAGCATCGAGCTGGTGGAGGCCTTCGGCGAACCGCTGCGCGCCGGCTCGCTGCCATTGGGCAGCATGCAGACCGCGATCACCGGTGAGCGCGATGTGGGCCTGACCGTGTCGCTGGAAGGGGCCCATGCGCACGGTCGCCTGTTCGTGCAGGGCATCCGCCGCGACGATGTCTGGGACTACCCGGTGATGTATGTGCTGGGTGCGGACAAACAGACCTTCGATCTGACCGCGCTGGACGATGAGGAGGCTGCGCAGGAGTGCGAACTGCAGGCCTGCCGCGAGCGCGGTGGCTGCCCGATGACGGCCGCGTTCTGACCGGCGCCATGACTTCCCACCGATTGTCGCCATCGCCATGAGCGCGTAGGGTGCGGGCAACCCTGTCCTGGAGTGCTTCATGAAGCCGATCGCGCTGGCCGTCGCCCTGGCCCTGACCGCTGCACCGCTGCTGTCCGCCCCCCCGGCCCTGGCCGCACCGGCCGCCAAGGCCACCACGCCTGCCAGCCCCGCCTGGGTCGCGCGCAGCAATGCGCTGGCGCAGATCCTGCTCGACGCGCAGGGACCGTTCCAGCCCGAGCAGACCGGCTTCTTCGGCGTGCCGGGCTATGACGACAAGGTGGCCGACCTCGGCCCGGACAATGGCGCGCGCTACCGTGCCGCGACCGCCAAGGCGCGCGACGAGCTGCAGACCCGGCTGGCTACGGAGAAGGATCCCAACGTCCGCCAGGACCTGCAGATCATGATCCACGCCGCCAACCAGAACATCGAGGGCAGCGAGCTCAACGACAAGTACCTGCTGCCGTGGACCGATGCGCCGCAGACGGTGTTCAGCGGCCTCAATCTTCTGCTGTCCGACCAGGTGCCGGCCGAGCGCCGGGCCAAGGCGCTTGATCGCCTCAAGGCGTACGCCGGGCTGACGCCGGGCGGCACCGCCTTCACCACGCTGGCGCGCCAGCGCTACGAAGAACGCCTGAAGGACAGCGCGCTGCTGCAGCCGACGAAGATCGAAGTGCAGCAGTCGCTGGACAATGTCGAGACCTACATCAGCGGCATCGAGTCGCTGCTGAAGAAGTACCAGATCAGCGGCGCCGATGAAGCGATGAGGGCCCTGGCGGGGCAGATGAAGGAGTACGCGGCCTGGACGCGCAAGGAGGTGCTGCCGAAGGCGCGTACCGACACGCGCCTGCCGGCGCCGCTCTACGCATACCAGCTCAAGCAGGTCGGCATCGACATCGACCCGAAGCTGCTGATGCAGCGTGCCCAGCTGGAGTTCATGGAAACCCGCTCGGCGATGCAGCAGCTGGCGCCGCTGGTGGTGAAGGAGAAGGGCCTGAAGGTCGCCGACCCGACCGATCCGGTCGCCGTGATCCGCGCACTGAAGGCCGACAAGATCGCCGACGACCAGCTCGAAGGCCACTATCGCAAGGTGATCGACGCCATCGATCCACTGATCCGCGAGCACGGCATTGTCGACGTGCCCAAGCGCGCCATGCAGATGCGCCTGGGTTCGGCTGCCGAGAGCGCCGCCAGCCCGGCACCGCATTTCCTGCCGGCACCGCTGGTGAACAACACCGGGCAGCAGGGCACCTTCGTACTGCCATTGGGCAACCCGGCGGCCGGTGCCGGCGCCCAGTACGACGACTTCAACTTTGGTGCGGCCGCGTGGACCCTGAGCGCACATGAGGGCCGTCCCGGCCACGAGTTGCAGTTCACCGCGATGGTCGAGCGCGGCGTCTCGCTCGCGCGCACCATGTTCGCGTTCAATTCGGTGAACGTGGAAGGCTGGGCGCTGTACGCCGAAGCGGAGATGGTGCCGTACGAGCCTCTGGACGGGCAGATGATCGCCCTGCAGTTCCGCCTGCTGCGCGCCGCGCGCGCGATGCTTGATCCGATGCTCAACCTCGGCCTGACCGACCGTGCAAACGGCGAACGGGTGCTGATCGAACAGGTCGGCCTGTCCAAGGCCATGGCCACCCAGGAGCTGGACCGCTACACCGTGCGCATGCCCGGCCAGGCGGGCAGCTACTTCTATGGCTACACCCGCATCCTGGAGCTGCGCATGCAGACCGAACTGGCACTGGGTGCGAAGTTCGACCGCCTGGCGTTCAACAACTTCCTGCTCGACCAGGGCCTGCTGCCGCCGGATCAGCTGGCCGACGCAGTGAACCAGGTGTTCGTGCCGAAGTACCGGAAGAAGTAACGGTAGCGCCGGGCCATGCCCGGCGAGCGCAGCGGGGAAGCGAAATGCCGCCGGGCACGGCCCGGCGCTATCCGCGGTGACGCTGCTGCGTCACCGCTGTGGCGTGATCACCTGGGTCGGCAACCGTGCCGGCGGCGCCGGGTTCGGCACCCAGATCGCCACGCCTGCGGCGCGCTTCTGCGTGGTCGGAATGCCAATGCCGAGGCCGCCGCCCACATGCGAGCCATAGCTGCCGGCGCCCACGGACATGCCCACCGGCGAGCCGCTGCTGCCCACGCCCATCAGCACTACGCCGTTGGCGCCCAGCGCTGCGGCTTCGCGCTTCAGCCGCGCCACAGCGGCGTCGGTCTGGCCCTGGGTGCCGAAGCCCACCGCCGAGGCGGATTCCAGCTGGGCGATCTCCTGCGAGCCGGCCGGCGGCGTTGAATAGATCTGCACCTGTGCCGGGTCGATTGGCGCCCGCGCGCGGCCCAGCATGACCTTGGAGGTGCTGGCACAACCGGCGGCGGCCAGCAGCATGGCCGCCAGTGCGGCCCAACGGATGTTCATGGCAATACCCCTGCAGGACTGGATGGGATCATCGGTGGGCCACTCTGAATCGGCGCCAACGCCCTGTGCGCTGGGCATCTAGACGCTAGCACGGCTGAGGTGAGCGGCCCGCCAACGGGAGTAGGCGACGGCGGCCGGAACGTCTATGGTTGGGGCCGGGAACCAACTGCGGGAGAGCGGCGATGGGTGTGATCAGTCTGTTGTGGGGTGTATTGGCGCTGCTGTGGATGATCCTGGCGCTGATACCGCTGCTGGGCTGGGGCAACTGGTTCCTCATTCCGTTCGCTGCGGTCGGCGCGGTGATCGCCGCGCTGGGCATCCTGTTCACCCACCCGAGCAAGCGCGGCCGGGCCTGGGCCGGCCTGGTCCTGAACGGCATCGTGGTGGTGGTGGGCATCCTGCGCCTGGGCCTGGGCGGTGGCGTGATCTGAACCTGCGGCCGGGTGCGACCGGGCGTCGCAGGGCTGCGGCCCGCAGCCGGGCAGGGGCGTACAATGAACGGCTGCGCGAGCCTGCGCGTGCCTGTGAATCCGCGCCCGGCGCGGCTGCCCCATGATCATCCGACCTCGTCCCCACGGCTGGCAACTGCTGTACATCCTGCGCGGATCGATCGTTCCGGCGATCGCACCGAAGGTGCTGGCCATCCTGATCCTGTCCATCGCCGTCGCCGCGGTGGTGGAACTGGCGCCGCCGATCGGCATCGAGCGCGTCTCGGTCACGCCGTTCACCCTGCTGGGCCTGGTCCTGTCGATCTTCCTGAGCTTCCGCAACAGCGCCTGCTACGAGCGCTGGTGGGAAGGCCGCAAGCTGTGGGGGCAGCTGGTGTTCGAATCGCGCTCACTGGCCCGGCAGGTGAACCTGCTGCTGGTGGATGACGCAGGCCGCCGCCGTCGCATCGCCTATCTGGCCACCGCCTTCGCCCATGCGCTGGCCGCCCGCCTGCGCGGCCGCATCGTGGCGCTGGCGGCCCTGCCGTGGCTGGACAAGCGCCAGCGTGCGCAGCTGGCCGAGCGCGAGAACGTACCCGATGCATTGCTGGCGATGATCGCCGCCGAACTGGCGCAGGCGCTGCGCAGCGGCGATCTCGATCCGATCCTGTACGCCCAGCTGGAAGACCGCCTGCATGCGATGTCCTCGATCCAGGCAGGCTGCGAGCGCATCCTGAACACGCCGCTGCCGTTCGCCTACACCCTGCTGCTGCACCGCTGCGCGTGGATGTTCTGTGTGCTGCTGCCGTTCGGCCTGGCCAGTTCGCTGGGCTGGGGCACGCCGGTGCTGTCGGCGGTGCTGGCCTACGCCTTCTTCGGCCTGGACCAGCTTGGCGAAGAAATGGAAGATCCGTTCGGCCTGGAGCCGAACGATCTGCCGCTGGACGCGCTGGTACGCACGATCGAGATCGACCAGCTCGACGCGCTCGGTGAACGCCCCCTGCCCGAACCCCTGCTGCCGCAGGGCTACCTGTTGCACTAGCCACTCCTCGGAGCCTGCCATGCCTCATCCCCACTACCGCCCGCGGCGCATGCGCCATGACGAGTTCTCACGCCGCCTCATGCGCGAGAACACGCTGACCACCGACGATCTGATCTATCCGGTGTTCGTGCACGAACCGGCCGGCCGCACCGCTGTGCCGTCGATGCCCGGTGTGGAGCGGTTGTCCATCGAGGAACTGCTGAAAGTGGCCGAAGAGGCGCTGGAGCTGGGCATCCCGGTGATCGATCTGTTCCCGGTGATCGACGCCTCGCAGAAGTCGCTGGATGCCTCGGCGGCATGGGCGGAGGACGGACTGGCGCAGCGTGCGATCCGCGCCCTGAAGTCGCGCTTCCCGGAGCTGGGCGTGATGACCGATGTGGCGCTGGACCCCTATACCACCCACGGCCAGGACGGCATCATCGATGACAAGGGCTACGTGCTCAACGACATCACGGTCGAAGCGCTGGTCAAGCAGTCGTTGTCGCATGCCGAAGCCGGCGCGGACATCGTCTCGCCGTCGGACATGATGGATGGCCGCATCGGCGCGATCCGCCGTGCGCTCGATGCCGACCATCACCTCAATGTGCGCATCATGGCCTACTCGGCCAAGTACGCCTCGGCCTTCTACGGCCCGTTCCGCGACGCGGTGGGCAGCGCGGCCAGCCTCGGCAAGGCGGACAAGAAGACCTACCAGATGGACCCGGCCAACGGCGACGAGGCGATGCGCGAGATCGCGCTGGATCTGGAAGAGGGCGCTGACATGGTGATGGTCAAGCCGGGCATGCCGTATCTGGATCTGGTGCGTCGCGTGAAGGAACAGTTCGGCGTGCCCACCTTCGCCTACCAGGTCAGTGGCGAGTACGCGATGATGAAAGCGGCGTTCGCCAATGGCTGGCTGGACGAGCGCGCCTGCGTGATGGAGTCGCTGCTTGGTTTCAAGCGCGCCGGCGCCGATGGCGTGCTGACCTATTTCGCGCCACAGGTGGCGCGCTGGCTGCGCGAGCGCTGACAATAGCGCCATCGATGGAGGGAGGAACGGCTGATGGGACCCGAACTGGGATGGATGCAATGGCTGATCTGGGGCGTCGGCACGCTGGTGTTCGGTGCCGTCATCGTCGGCGTGTTCATCGCAGCCTGGCGGGCGAGCAAACGCCCTCCCGAGCAGCTCTCCGCCGCCCGTCGGATCGCCCGTGAACAGTCCCTGCCGGACAGCGTGCAGGCCGAACTGGCCGCGCTCAACCAGCGCAAGGACAGGGGCCAGCTGAGCGAGGCGGACTACGAACAGCAGCGCGCCAAAGTGCTGTCGCGCTGATTGCGGTGCCCGGGCCGGGATCTACCGCATGCACCCGGCCACGGCAGGCACTTTCGGTACCGCCAACCGGTAGAGATCCACGCCCCCGGCACGCGGCGCCTTCGCCGCACTGCTGGCGACCAGCATTTCCCCCGGCTTGGCGTTGTCGATCACCGGCGCACCGGTCCAGCCGCCTGCCTGGTTGAAGGACAGCCCCAGCGGCTGCAGCGCCACGCCGCTCCAGGCGCACCCGCTGCTCCATACCTGCGCGCTCGTGCCGCTGCCACGACTGAAAACCACGGCGCCATCGTTGCCCAGCCAGTCAGCGTCAGTCTCGTCATCGGCGCTGTTCAATGCCGCCAGCGCGGTGGCCGGGCCCCGCACGCCCTCGGCATCGAGGGTGGCCACGAACAGATCCCAACCGGCGCCACGGCCCTGATGGCGCGCGAACAGCAGCCGCCGGCCATCCATGCTCAGCGCTGGACCGCGCTCTTCGTACCGCCCACGCTCGCCGCGCAGGGCCTGTGCGTTGCCAAGCTGGCCATCGCGGGTCACGGCGGCACGGTACAGCGCCAGCTGGCCTTCGGTGCCCGCCGCGAACAGCAGCCAGCGGCCATCGCGGCTGAAGTAGGGATCCCGGGCCTCACCGCTGACATCGACCGCCAGCGCCTGTGCCTGCTGCCAGCGGCCATCGATCAGGCGGGCCTGCCACAGGCCCCAGCCGCCCTCGCCGCGGCGGGCGAAAACGATGCGCTGGCCGTCGGCACTGATCGTGCCGCGAGCCTCGTCGGCACGGGTCGAGACCACGCCCATGCCTTCGATGCCGTACTCGTTCAACGCCATCGCCACGGGGGCAGAGAGTAGACTGGCGGCAAGCACCAGCAGGGTCGGGGTGATGCGCATCATCCGGGTCCGTACACGAAAGAGCATCAGTCTAGCCAGCTTGAGGAATCCATGACCGACCGTTACGCCGTCTTCGGACACCCCGTCGCCCACTCGAAGTCGCCGCAGATCCACGCGACGTTCGGTCGCCAGGAAGGCATCGCCATCGACTACCGCACGATCGACCTTGCCCCCGACGCCTTCCTCGCCGGCCTGGAAGCATTCGCCGCCGAAGGTGGTGTCGGTGCCAACGTCACCCTGCCGCACAAGGAAGCCGCGTTTGCGGTCTGCACTACGCTGACGGCCCGTGCGCGCCGCGCCGGTTCGGTCAACACGCTGCTGCGCAAGGGTGAGCGCTGGCATGGTGACACCACCGACGGCATCGGCCTGGTGCGCGACCTGACCGACCGCCATGGCCTGGACCTGCGCGGCCGCCGGGTGCTGATGATCGGCGCCGGCGGCTCGGCCCGCAGCGTCGCCCCGGCGCTGCTCGATGCCGGCATCACCGAGCTGGTGGTGGTCAACCGTACGCCGGAACGCGCCGATGAACTGATCGACGCGATGGGCGAGCCGGGCCGCGCCATCAGCCGCTACTGGGAAGACCTGCGCGAGCTGGGTGACTTCGAGCTGATCGTCAACGCCACCTCTGCCGGCCGTGACCGCGACGTGGAGTTCAAGCTGCCGCTGTCGCTGGTCAATTCGATGACCACCGCGGTCGACCTGAACTACGGCGAGGCGGCCATCGCGTTCCTGGCCTGGGCGCGTGCGGCGCAGTGCCGCAATACCGTCGATGGCCTGGGCATGCTGGTCGAGCAGGCCGCCGAGAGCTTCCTGCAGTGGCATGGTGTGCGTCCGCAGACCGACGAGGTCTACCAGCAGCTGCGGCAGGGCGCCCTGGCGCTGGCCGGCGAGGACTGACCGATGGACAACATGACCCTGCTGGTGACTGTGCTGAGCATGGTGGGCGTGCGCCTGCCGGTGCTGATCGCGCTGTGCGTGGGTCTGGTGTGGGTGGTGGGCGCGCCGCGCGATGCCACCCGCAGCGGCGCGCTGGCCGGGCTGCTGCTGTTGCTGCTGGCCAGCCTCGGCAGCATGGCAGCGGGCATCCTGCCGATGTGGATGGTCAGCAGCGGTGACTTCAGCGCGGTTTCGAGCATGAGCGCCATCCTGGGCGTGCTGCATTTCGCTCTGGCGATGGTGGAAGCGATCGGCATGGTGCTGCTGGTCTGGGCGCTGGTGCGCTTGCTGCGCCAGCGGCCGCCTGTGGTAGGCCGGTAAGGTCGTGCCGGGCATGGCCCGGCGCGACCGTCGATGGTCGGGTAGCGCCGCATCTGCCCCGGCGCTGTACGGCCATCCAGCCCATGACCGCCAAGGCCCGACGCCGCTGACCCTGTTCAGCGCACGCGCCTCGGTCCCGGCCGCCGGCCATGCGACAATGACCGGCCTGATCCAGCCACGGTAGTTCCCGGCGTGACCGAAACCGTCGCCGCTCCGCGCACGCTCGATGAGCCCTTGAAGGACGCGATCCGCAAGGCCTATACGACGCTGCAGGCCAACACTCCCGGCTTTTCCACGCGCCGCTCGCAGAGCCAGATGATCGGCGTGGTGTCGCGCGCGTTGTCGAAAAGCGGTGGCGTGGGCGTGGTCGAGGCACCCACCGGCGTCGGCAAGAGCCTGGGCTACCTGACCGCTGGCGTGCCGATCGCGCTGGCCAGCAAGAAGAAGCTGGTGATCAGTACCGGTACCGTGGCATTGCAGTCGCAGCTGGTCGAGCGCGACATCCCGAACTTCCTCAAGGCCACCGGACTGGAAGCGACCGTGGCGCTGGCCAAGGGCCGCACCCGCTACCTGTGCACGCGCAATGCCGCCGAGGCGCAGGGCGAGGGCTCGCAGGGCGGCATGTTCGAGGATGACGCGCCCCTGTTCGACCGGCCGCTGGCGCCGATCGAAATGGATATCGCCAAGCGCCTGACCGACGCCTTCACCAGTGGCAGTTGGGATGGCGACATTGACAACGCACCGGAGACCATCAGCCCCGGCCTGCGCAGCCGCATCACCACGCCAGCCTCGGGCTGCGCCGGGCGGCGCTGTGCGTATTCGGCGCAGTGCGCGGTGCTGCGCTCGCGCAACACCGTGCGTGATGCGCAGATCGTGGTGACCAATCACGCGCTGCTGCTGTCGGCGCTGTCGATCGGCGACAGTGACAATGGCCAACCGTTGATCGCCGCCCCCTCGGACATGCTGCTGGTGCTGGACGAGGGCCATCACATCGGTAACGTCGCCATCGACCAGGGCGCGGCCAGCCTGGCGCTGGACGAGATGGCCAAACGCACCGGCCGCCTGCAGATCCTGATTGCCGGCGCGTATCGCGCGGTCGACAAGGACCGCCTCGGCAACCTGCTGCCGAACGAAGCCATCGACGTCGCCAGCAACGTGTCCAAGCAGCTGCGTGCATTCCGCGACCATGTCGAAGCGGTGTGGATGCCAGCGCCGGCCGACGAGGAACCGATGTGGCGCGCGGCCAACGGTCGCCTGCCGGAAGCGTGGCGCGAGCCGATCGAAGCGCTGGCCGACGATACCCGCAGCCTCTACAACTGGGCGCATGCCGCCACCGCGCAGGTGGCCAAGGGCAAGCCGGACGACCCGGCGCGTGAGCGCCTGCAGCGCAACCTCGGCATGGCGCTGGAGATGATCGAGCAGCAGTACAACCTCTGGCAGGCCTGGCGCCGCGAGGACAAGGACGGTGCGCCGCCGATGGCGCGCTGGGTCACCGCCACCCGCGACGGCGATCTGGTCCTGCATGGCTCACCGGTCTCGGCAGCGCATGTGCTGCGCAAGCTGCTGTGGGACGAGGTGGATTCGGTGGTGATGACCTCGGCGACGCTGACCGGCGGTGGCGATTTCCAGTCGCTGGCGATCGACAATGGCATTCCCGAGGAAGCCGAGATGGTTTCGCTGTCCTCGCCGTTCGACCTGCCGAACCAGGCCGAGCTGATCGTGCCGAAGTTCCCGGTCACGCCCGACGACCGCGAAGGCCATCCCCGCGAGGTGGCGCGCTACCTCGACACGGAGCTGGACTGGGCCAAGGGCTCGATGGTGTTGTTCACCTCGCGCTGGAAGATGGAGAAGGTGGCCGGACTGATGCCTGCCGCGCGCCGCAAGCAGGTGCTGGTACAGGGCGAGATGTCCAAGACCCGGCTGATCGACGAACACCTGCGGCGCGTGGCGGCGGGCGAGGGCTCGGTGCTGTTCGGGCTGAACTCGTTCGGCGAGGGCCTCGACCTGCCCGGTGAAGCCTGCACCACGGTGGTGATCACCCAGGTACCGTTCGCGGTGCCGACCGATCCGCAGACCGCTACCCTGAGCGAGTGGTTCGAGGCGCGTGGACTCAACGCGTTCAACCTGATCGCCATTCCACACGCGCTGCGCACGCTGACCCAGTTCGCCGGCCGCCTGATCCGCACCTCCACCGATACCGGGCGCGTGGTCATCCTCGATTCGCGGCTGCTGACCCGCCGTTACGGCAAGCGCATCATCGACGCACTGCCGCCGTTCAAGCGCGTGATCGGCTGAGACGGGGTCGGACCCCTTCCGCAGGAAGGGCTCTGACCCCCGCAAGCACGTCCCCCTCAGCCCCCTTCCGGTTTCCTGCAGGCCTGGTCGCCCATCGCAGTGGGGTAGTCGCGTTCAAAACAGCGCAACAACCCGTCGAGGACCTCCAGGTTCGGCGGCCACGGCACATCCACCTCCTGGCCTGCCGGCGTGGTGAAGTGGTATCGCCCGTTCTTGACGGCCTCCGCGAGCACCTCCGGCGTGGGAATTTCAACCAGCGTCGCACGGGCCTTCTCCAGCGCAGCGCGATCGCGCTGCAGGAAGGCGATCGTGCCGTCCACGTAGGCGTTCCAGTAACCGGGGTCGGTGTCCTTGGGCTTGTAGGTTCGCTGCATCAGCGCAACTGCCTGCTTGTACTGGCCCGCCTCGGCGCGCATCTGGCCCTCATGCCAGAGAATCGTGGTGTTGCCTGCAGCCTTGGGCAGTGCAGCGTAGGCGGCGAGCAGCTCAGCGGCCTCGCGGTGGCAGCCGCGGTCAGCCAACGGGCGCCACCCGCCTTCCAGATCCTGGTCGAACGCATCCGGTTCCATCGCCAGCATCGCGTCGCGGTCGTAGCTGCAGTCCGGCGCCTTCGACGGTTCGGGTGGGGCGCCCAACGCAGCGGCCAGGGCAAGCGAAAGCAACGTCATCACAACCTCCGTGTCGGTGAGTACCCGGACACCGTAGCAGATCGTACGGGTAGTACCGGCCGCTGGCCGGCAGCCTCGAAGATTGGACTGATACTGCGCGATTGCACGCGCGGCGAGTCACATGCACGGCTGGACCATCATTGCGATCCACAGTGACTGGAATGCTGTGCCGGGATCGGAGCCCTTTCTGCGAAAGGGATCCGACCCCACGGCAATTCAATCGCCCAGCAGCGCGGTGTTGCGTACGGCGCCCTTGTCGGCGCTGGTGGCCAGCAGGGCGTAGGCCTTCAACGCGCTGGTGACCTTGCGTGGGCGCGCCTCACGCGGCTTCCATCCCAACGCATCCTGCTCGGCACGGCGCCCATCCAACGTCGCCGCATCCACCAGCAGATCAATCCGCCGCGCCGGAATATCAATGCGGATGCGGTCGCCGTCGCGTACCAGCCCGATCGCACCGCCCGCTGCCGCCTCCGGCGAGGCATGCCCGATCGACAACCCGGACGTACCGCCCGAGAAGCGCCCGTCGGTCAGCAGTGCACACTGCTTGCCCAGGCCCTTCGATTTCAGGTAGCTGGTGGGGTACAGCATCTCCTGCATGCCGGGGCCGCCTTTCGGGCCTTCGTAGCGGATGACCACCACGTCGCCCGCCTTCACTTCGTCGGCGAGGATGCCGGCCACGGCCGCGTCCTGGCTCTCGAACACGCGCGCACTGCCCTCGAACACGTGGATGGATTCATCCACGCCTGCGGTCTTCACCACGCAACCGTCTTCGGCCAGATTGCCGCGCAGCACGGCCAGTCCGCCTTCTGCCGAGTAGGCATGCGCGACGCTGCGGATGCAGCCTTCGGCGCGGTCCACGTCCAGCGTGGGCCAGCGCGTGGCCTGGCTGAAAGCCACCTGGGTGGGGATGCCGGCCGGGCCGGCACGGAAGAAGTCGTGCACGCTTGATTCGCTGCTGACCGCCACATCCCAGCGCTGGAGAGCATCGGCCAGGGTGCGGCTGTGCACGGTCGGCACGGTGGTATCCAACAGGCCGCCGCGCGCCAGCTCGCCCAGGATGCCGTACACGCCACCCGCGCGGTGCACGTCTTCCATGTGGTACCTGGGCGTGTTCGGCGCCACCTTGCACAGCTGCGGCACGCGCCGTGACAGCGCATCGATGTGGGTCAGGTCGAAGTCCACTTCGGCTTCCTGCGCGGCGGCCAGCAGGTGCAGGATGGTATTGGTCGATCCGCCCATGGCGATGTCCAGGGTCATCGCATTGGCGAACGCGGCCTGCGTGGCGATGCCCCGCGGCAGCGCGCTTTCTTCCTCGCCGCCGTACCAGCGGTGGCACAGTTCGACGATCAGGCGGCCCGCGCGCAGGAACAGCTGTTCGCGGTCGGCATGGGTGGCCAGGGTCGAGCCGTTGCCGGGCAGCGACAGGCCCAGCGCTTCGGTCAGGCAGTTCATCGAGTTGGCGGTGAACATGCCCGAACAGGAGCCGCAGGTGGGGCAGGCGCTGCGCTCGAACTCGGCCACCTTTTCATCGCTGGCGCTCCCGTCGGCGGCGATGACCATCGCATCGACCAGATCCAGCTTGTGCTCGGACAGCCGGGTCTTGCCCGCTTCCATCGGCCCGCCGGACACGAACACCACCGGGATGTTCAGGCGCAGTGCGGCCATCAGCATGCCAGGGGTGATCTTGTCGCAGTTGGAAATGCACACCAGCGCATCGGCGCAGTGCGCGTTGACCATGTACTCGACCGAGTCGGCGATGATCTCGCGGCTGGGCAGTGAATACAGCATGCCGTCGTGGCCCATCGCGATACCGTCGTCCACGGCGATCGTGTTGAACTCCTTGGCGACGCCGCCGACCTTCTCGATCTCGCGCGCGACCAGCTGGCCGAGGTCCTTCAGGTGCACGTGGCCCGGTACGAACTGGGTGAACGAGTTGGCGATGGCGATGATCGGCTTGTGGAAATCGCCGTCCTTCATGCCGGTGGCACGCCACAGGGCGCGGGCGCCGGCCATGTTGCGGCCGGCGGTGGAGGTGCGGGAGCGGTATTCGGGCATGGCTGGCGGAACGGGCGGGCCGTACGACATGGGGTGTCGGACGATCATCGCCAATTTTTTCGGTTGCTGCTGCAACCACCGCTCGTCTGCGCGGCGCCGCCGGGCGATGCGGCGATGGCGGATCGGGCCTGACGAAAATGAAACGCCGTTCATCTTTCGGACTTTGCCGATTCCGGTTGTTGGCCCGGATCGGGCATCATTGGCGTATTGATCCGCTGCTTGAGGCATGAGGCCATGAAACGTTCCCGCACCACCGCGCTGCTGCTGATGAGCGCCGCACCGCTGCTGTTCACCGCCTGCCAGAAGGAGCCGGAGGTGAAGGTGCAGGAAGGCCTGTTCACTTCGGTCGAGGCCTGCACCGAGGCCACCGGTGATCCGTCGTCGTGCCGCAACGCGTTCGCCGAGGCGCAGAAGCAGGCCGCCGACGCTGCGCCGAAGTACGCCACCAAGGAAGCCTGCGAGCAGGACTACAAGCCCGAGCAGTGCGTGCAGCAGCACACGTCGGCAGGTACCTCGTTCATCGGCCCGATGATGATGGGCTTCTTCATGTCCCAGATGCTGAGCAACCGCGGTGGCCTGGCCCCGCAGGCGCCGGCGTCGGCACCGGCCTACCAGGACAAGAATGCGGGTTGGGCGCGTTCGGCCCCGGGCGGTACGGGTGGCCTGAACACCGCCAGCGGCATCGGCGCCGGCAAGGCTGGCCTGGCACCGGTCACCACCGAGCCGAACCGTGCCGTTACCGCCAGCCGGGGTGGCTTCGGCAACACCAGCGCGCGTCGCAGCACCAGCGGCAGCTACGGCGGCTGATCGACCCATGCAGCGTATCCGTATCGCCGAGCGCGCCCACTGGCGGGCGCGCGCGGAGGAAGCCGGTTTCCGCTTCCACACCATCGACGGCCAGCCGTACTGGGATGAAAGCGCGTACTACGCCTTCACCCTGCGCCAGATCGAACAGGACATCGAAGATCCCAGCGCCGAGCTGCACCAGATGGCGCTCGACCTTGTGGGCGACGTGGTGGCCAGCGAGCGGCTGATGGATCAGCTGGCGATTCCCGCGCATTACCGCGACTGGATCGCCGACAGCTGGCGCCAGCGCCAGCCGCATCTGTACGGCCGGCTCGATCTGGCCTATGACGGTACCGGTCCGGCCAAGCTGTACGAGCTGAACTACGACACGCCGACCTCGCTGTTCGAGGCCAGTTTCTTCCAGTGGCAGTGGCTGGAGGACCAGCGCAACGCCGGCCGCCTGCCGCAGCAGGCCGACCAGTTCAACGCCATCCATGAGGCACTGGTCGAACGTTTCGGCGAGCTCGCCGGTCGCCTGCCGCCACCGCTGTACTTCAGCGCCGTGGGCAGTTCGGAAGAGGACCGCGGCACGGTGGAATACCTGCGCGACTGTGCTTCGCAGGCAGGCCTGCACGGGCAGGGCATCGCCATCGAAGACATCGGCTTGTCCGCGGATGGCCGCTTCACCGCGCTGGACGATTCGGTGATCGGCACGCTGTTCAAGCTGTATCCGCTGGAAGACCTGATGGCCGAGGAGTTTGGCCGCGCGCTGCCCGGCTCGGGCGTGCAGCTGCTGGAACCGGCATGGAAGGCGGTGCTGAGCAACAAGGGCATCCTGCCATTGCTGTGGCAGCGCAATGTCGGCCACCCGAACCTGCTGGAGGCGCACTTCGACGACGGCAGCGCGCTGGCCACCGGATGGGTGCGCAAGCCGCTGTTCTCGCGCGAAGGCGCCAACATCGAAATGCACCTGGCCGATGGCAGCACCCAGCGCAGCGACGGCCCCTACGATGGACCGGCGATCATCCAGCGCGCGCATCCGTTGACCCGCTTCGAAGGCGGTTATCCGCTGATCGGCAGCTGGGTGGTCGGTGACCACGCCTGTGGCATCGGCATCCGCGAGGACGACAGCGCGATCACCCGCGACAGCGCGCGCTTCCTACCGCACGCGATCGTTGACGAGGCGCCGACGCGGATCTACGTCTGAGCACGGTGCGCACCCGCACACGTAGTGGACGGTAGCGGCGGGGGCCGGCCGCCGGGGGGGGGGGGTGCGCCGGGCGGGGCCCGCGCGCGCCCGGCCG
>NZ_JBRRBV010000012.1:0-127561 GCF_056756445.1 Stenotrophomonas sp. STEN225
AACGCCGTTCCGACAGACCGCGGGAAACTGTCGAAGGCGGGGTGGGTCCGGTTGCGGGGGCGTGAGCGCCAAGGATGGCGCGACCGAGCCTACAGGGACGTACTTGCGGCGTCCCCCGCAACCGGACCCACCCCGCCAACCCACAGGAAACCCGCTTTTGCTCCGGCCGTTGCCGTTGCAGTTGCTTCTGCGGGTGCAGGGCGCAGCCCTGCCGAACCCCCCCCAACCCTTACTGGAGCAGGGAGCGCAGCATCCACGCATACTTCTCGTGGGTCTGCAGGCGCTGGGTCATCAGATCCTCGGTCGGGGCATCATCGCCCTTGGCCGCCACCTCCAGCACTTCACGCGCCGTACGGCAGACCGCTTCGTTGGCGACCACCAACTGGCGTACCATTTCCCGCCAGTCCGCACTGTCGGTCAGGCCCGGCTCCTCGGCGATCGAGGTCAGCGCAGCGAACTCCCGGTAGGAGCCCGGGGCATTGAAGCCCAGCGCGCGGATGCGCTCGGCCACATCGTCCAGGGCCGCCCATTGCTCGGTGTACTGTGTTTCAAACATGGTGTGCAGCGAGTTGAACATCGACCCGGTCACGTTCCAGTGGAAGTTGTGCGTCTTCAGGTAGAGCGTGAACGCGTCAGCCTGGAAGCGCGACAGACCGTCGGCGATCTTCTTGCGGTCGCCCTGGGTGATCCCGATATCGATATTGGGGGCCGACGGCGCCGCAGCGGCAAGCTTCTGCTTGCCGGTCTTGGCCTTGGTCGGGCTCTTGGTCTTCGCCATGGGGTTCCTCCTTGTGGAATCGTTGGTCTTCACAATAAATCAGTCTTGACGACTGTTTGCTTTCAAAGTTTTAAACGAACCGATTGATGAACGCTATCGACAAAATGCCGCAGTCCCGCCTGCGCCAACAGCGCGCCGCCATCGACGGCGCAATGAGTCGCGACCGGGGCCGTTTGCTGGGGATGCTCTCGCGTTGCCAGGCCAAGCCACAGGATGCGGCACTGGCTGCTACCTTCGAGCAGGCCTTGCAGGCGTCGGTGCAGCGCCGGCAGAAACGGGCGCAGCAGCAACCAGCCATTACTCTGGACCCCCAGCTGCCGATTGCGCGTGAAGCCGATGCCATCATCGCGCTGATCCGGGATCACCAGGTGGTGGTGATCGCGGGCGAAACGGGCTCGGGCAAGACCACCCAGCTGCCCAAGCTGTGCCTGGCCGCCGGCCGTGGCCAGGCCGGCATGATCGGTTGCACCCAGCCGCGCCGGATCGCCGCACGCGCGGTGGCCAGCCGCGTGGCACAGGAGCTGCACAGTGAGCTGGGCCAGCTGGTCGGCTACCAGGTGCGCTTCAACGACAAGGTCAGCGAGGACAGCCGCATCAAGTTCATGACCGACGGCATCCTGCTGGCGGAGATCGCCAGCGACCGCTGGCTGTCGAACTACGACACGATCATCGTCGATGAAGCGCATGAACGCAGCCTCAACATCGACTTCCTGCTCGGCTATCTGAAGCAGCTGCTGCGCAAGCGGCCGGACCTGAAACTGATCGTCACCTCGGCCACCATCGACACCGACCGTTTCGCCCAGCATTTTGACGACGCGCCGGTGATCAGCGTAGAGGGCCGTACCTATCCGGTCGAGGTGCGCTACCGCGCGCTGGAAGGCGAGGGCGAGCAGGAGGGCGAACGCACCGTCAACGATGCGATCGTGTCGGCGATCGACGAGATCACGCGCCTGGACGCGCGGGGCGATGTGCTGATCTTCCTGCCGGGTGAACGTGAGATCCGCGACGCCCACCAGTCGCTGGAGCGACGCCGGTACCGCAATACCGAGGTGCTGCCGTTGTATGCACGGCTGTCCAACCAGGACCAGGACCGGGTGTTCAACCCCGGGCCGAACCGGCGCATCGTGCTGGCCACCAACGTGGCCGAGACCTCGCTGACGGTGCCGCGTATCCGTTATGTGGTCGATCCGGGCTTCGCCCGCGTCAAGCGTTACAGCCCGCGCAACAAGCTTGACCGCTTGCACATCGAGCCGATCTCGCAGGCCAGCGCCAACCAGCGCAAGGGCCGCTGCGGCCGTATCGCCGAGGGCATCTGCTATCGCCTGTATGCGGAGGCCGATTTCCAGGCCCGGCCGGAGTTCACCGATCCGGAAATCCGCCGCTCCAGCCTGGCCGGGGTGATCCTGCGCATGCTGCAGTTGGGTCTGGGCCGCATCGAGGATTTTCCTTTCCTGGAAGCACCGGACGAACGTGCGGTGGCCGATGGCTGGCAGCAGCTGACCGAGCTGGGCGCGATCGACAGCGAGCGGCGCATGACCGCGATCGGCAAGCAGATGGCGCGCCTGCCGGTGGATGTGAAGCTGGCACGCATGCTGGTGGCGGCACAGGCGGCCGGCTGCCTGCGGCCGATGCTGGTGATCGCCTCGTTCCTGGGCATCCAGGACCCGCGCGAGCGACCGGCCGAGGCACGGGGGGCCGCCGACACCGCGCATGCCCAGTTCGCCGACGGCCGCTCCGAGTTCGTCGGCGTGCTGCGCCTGTGGGATGCCTACCGGCAGGCCCATGAAGACCTGACCCAGTCCAAGCTGCGCGACTGGTGCGGGCGGCATTTCCTTGGATTCCTGCGCATGCGCGAGTGGCGCGAGCTGCATCGCCAACTACGCTTGCTGTGCGAGGAGCTGGGCTGGAAGGAAGAGCCCGTGGAAGCATCGATGGCACCGTTGCTGGCGGGCAGCAGTGCGCCGGCGGCCGCACGTGATGACGCGGCAGCGGTGAAAGCCACGCGGGGCCAGCTGCACCGCGCTGCCCGCCTGGCCCGCGAGGGCAAGGCAGACGCCGTGCCGGCGCCGGTGGCGGCGCGGGCGCAGAAAGAGCAGGCGCCTGCCGGCGGCGGCTTCAGTGAACGCGTGCGGGCTTCGGCCTATCAGACGCTGCATCGTGCACTGGTGGCGGGCCTGCCTACGCAGATCGGCCATCGCACCGAGAAGGGAGATTTCCTCGCGCCGCGCCAGCGCCGCTTCCTGCCGTTCCCCGGTTCCGTGCTGTCCAAGCGGCCACCCCCCTGGTTGCTGGTGGCCAACCTGCTCGACACGCAGAAGGTGTGGGGCATGACCCTGGCGGCGATCGAGCCGGACTGGGTGATTGCCGAGCTGCCGCACCTGCTCCTGCGCAAGCACTTCGACCCGCATTGGTCGCGTGCGCAGGGCCAGGTGCTGGCATCGGAACAGATCAGCCTGTTCGGTCTGGTGCTGGCGCCGAAGAAGCCGGTGCATTACGGACGCATCGCACCCGGCGAGGCGCACGACATCTTCGTGCGGCAGGCGCTGGTGACCGGCGAGATCAACACCCGCGCCAGTTTCGTGGCAGACAACCAGAAGGTGCTGGAGGTGGCGCGCGAGGAAGAAGCGAAGCTGCGCCGGGCTGGCATCGTTGCCGATGAAAACTGGCAGGCGCGCTGGTATCTGGACCGGGTTCCCCCCCACATCCATTCGGCATCCGGCCTGGACGCGTGGTGGAAGGAACTGCCGCCCGCACAGCGCATGGGGCTGCACTGGACGCTGGCGGACCTGCTGCCGGGCGAAGGCAGCGAACAGGAGCGTTATCCGAAGTATCTGCCGCTGGGCCAGGCAAGGCTGCCGCTGCACTACCGTTTCGAGCCAGGTGCCGAAGATGATGGTGTCACCCTGGAGGTGCCGCTGCACCTGCTCAACGCGCTCGATCCAGTGCAGCTGGGCTGGCTGGCGCCCGGCTTCGTCGCCGACAAGGCGGCAGCGCTGATCCGCAGCCTGCCCAAGGCGATGCGCCGCAATTATGTGCCGGCCCCCGATTTCGGCCGTGCGTTCCATGAGGCGTTCCCCAATGCCAGTGCCGATGCGATTACCGGCGAACTGGCACGCTTCCTGTCGCGCGCGACCGGCGCCCCAGTCGCGGCGACTGATTTCGAGCCGGATTCCATCGAGCCGCATCTGCACATGAATCTGCGCCTGCGCGATGAGCAGGGCAAGGTGCTGGCCACCTCACGTGACCTCGACGCGTTGCGGGCGCGATTCGGCGGCCGTGCCGGCGATGCCTTTGCCGCGCGTGCCGGTCGCGAAATGGCGGCCGATGGGCTGCGCACCTTCCCGGCTGCGCCGATTCCACTGCAGGTACCCGGTGAGGCGGGCGTGCCCGCCTATCCAGCGCTGCTGGACGAGGGTGACAGTGTGGCCCTGCGCATCTTCGCCGACCGCCAGCAGGCCGAGGAGGCCCACCCACTGGGCGTGCGCCGCCTGCTGGAGATCGCCCTGGCCGACAAGGTCAAGCAGGCCCGCAAGCAGCTGCCGGTCGGTGCCAAGACGGGCCTGTTGTATGCGGCGATCGAATCGCAGGAGCGCCTGCGAGGCGATCTGGTGGATGCGGCGATGAACGCCGTGCTGGCCGAAGGACTGGAAGACATCCGCGATGCGGCGGCCTTCGAACAGCGCCGCGAGCATGCAGCCAAGGCCCTGTTCGGCGAGGCGATGTCGCGGCTGAAGCTGGCCGAGACCATCCTGGCGCTGGTGGCGGAACTGAAGCCGATGCTGGAAGCGCCGTTGATGGGCTGGGCACGGGGCAACCTGGACGACATGGAAGCGCAGCTGGCGGGATTGATCCACCCCGGCTTCCTGCGCGACACACCGGCTGATGCGCTGGCCCAGTATCCCCGTTACCTGAAGGCGATGATCCTTCGCACCGAACGTGCCAAGCGTGACCCGCCACGTGACCAGGCGCGCATGCTGGAACTGCATCCGTTCCTGGAGGCGCTGGCTGCCGGTGAACAGCAGGGCCTGCGCGAGCGGCCACAGTGGCAGGCGCTGCGCTGGGATCTGGAGGAGCTGCGGGTTTCGCTGTTCGCCCAGGAACTGGGGGCGCGCACCGGCATCTCGGCCAAGAAGCTGGGGCAGCGGGTGGCGGCACTGCGCCAGGCATGAAGCGTGCAGCCGGGCAGTGCCCGGCTGCATTCGGACGGGTCGCGCGTTACTTGGTGCGACGGACCTTGGGCTGGGTATTGACGCCCTCGACCTTCAGGTACCACACACCCATCACGCCCGGGGTGATGCTGACCTTGGGCGATTGCCTGCGGACACCGGAAATTGACGTCGTGTCGGTCTGTTCCCATTGCTGGCCGTTGTCCAGCGAGTAGACGCGGCCCTTGCCGAAGCCGCGGAACTCGCCCTGCAGCACACCGGTGATCGGCTCATTGCTGCCGAAGTCGAAGAAGCCACGGTTCTTGCGGATCACTTCCTGTCGCCCCTCCTCGCGCGCTTCCTCGCGCACGGCGGCGACCGCCTCGGTGGCAGCGGCTTCGACCTTGCCCTGCAGCCAGCGGTTGAGCGAGGCCAGTTCGGCGGCGCTGAGCTTGTCCAGGCCGGCGGCCTTGAACTCGGCCGGTGACATCTGCTGCTGCAGATCGCCCTCCACCACGCGCTGCGCCAGGGCGGGCGCGGACAGGGACAACAGCACGGCGGCACAGGCCAGCAGCCGTGGACGGGCGCGCAGGACAATGGAAGGCATGACAGGTCTCTCCGGGGTTTGCCCGCGAGTGTAGCGGCATGTGCTCATGCCCGGCGATGCAGCGATGGCGATTGTCCCTGAACGGTGCCGGCGCTAGTGTAGGGGCCTCTGTCTTGCCTGCTCGATGCTGTGAACCGCGCTTCCGTCCCCGGCCTGGATGCCTTGTTGAACCGTCCCTCGGCAGCGGTGCTGCCCGCTCCGCTGCGCCAGGCCCTGCGCGAGTACTGGGAAGCTGCCGGGACTGACACGCAGATGCGCGCCAGCTGGTCGGTGCTGGGCGACACCCTCGATGCCCTGTCAATGCTCTCGGCGGACGAAGGCGCGGTGGTCGCGGCCCTGCTGTTCGACCTGCCCGGCCTGCGCGCCCACCTGGAGCAGTTGCCGCTTGGCAGCCACCGGGCGGCGGTGATCGGCCTGCTCGACGGTCAGGACGCGGCCGACCCGGTATGGGCGCTGCACGCCGGTCGCGAGGCCGGACGCAACAGTGAGGGCCTGCGCCGGCTGCTGCTGGCGATCATCCGCGACCTGCGGGTGGTGCCGATCCTGCTGGCGCGGCAGCTGGCGCGCATGCGCGCGGCCGACAGGCTGGAGGAGGAGCAGCGCCGCGCGCTGGCCCAGCTGACCCGCGACATCCATGCCCCGCTGGCCAACCGCCTGGGCATCTGGCAGCTGAAGTGGGAGCTGGAAGACCTGGCGTTCCGCCATCTGGAGCCGGACACCTACCGACGCATCGCCCGCGAGGTGGATGAAACGCGCATCGCCCGCGAGCGTTACGTCGAGAACGTCAAGAAGGTGCTCTCGCGCGAACTGTCGGCCCAGGGCATCAAGGCCGAGGTCAGCGGGCGGCCGAAGCACATCTACAGCATCTGGCGGAAGATGCAGAAGAAGCGGCTGGCGTTCGACCAGCTGTATGACATCCGTGCGGTGCGGGTGATGGTCGACGACGTCGCGGCCTGCTACGCCGTGCTGGGCGTGGTGCACGCGCTGTGGGCGCCGGTGCCGAGCGAGTTCGATGATTACATCGCCCGACCCAAGGCCAACGACTACCGTTCGCTGCACACCGCCGTCGTCGGCCCGGAAGGGCGCACCATCGAAGTGCAGATCCGCACCCACGAGATGCATGCGCAGGCCGAACTGGGCGTGGCTGCGCACTGGAAGTACAAGGAAGGTGGCAAGGGCGCCGAAAAGTCCTTCGACCGCAAGATCACCTGGATGCGCCAGCTGCTGGAGCAGGCGCAGGACGGGCAGGGCAATGAACTGGCCGGGGCACTGGATGCGGAGCTCACCGAAGACCGCGTCTATGCGCTGAGCCCGAAGGACGAAGTGCTGGATCTGCCGCAGGGGGCCACGCCACTGGACTTCGCCTACCAGGTGCACACCATGGTGGGACACCGCTGCCGCGGCGCCAAGGTGAACGGCCGCATCGTGCCGTTGACCTACCGCCTGCGCAGCGGCGACCGGGTGGAGATCCTTACCGGCAAGGAGGCCGATCCGCGCCGCGACTGGCTGATACCGGCCAACGGCTTCCTGGCCAGCAACCGCTCGCGCGAGAAGGTACGCAGCTGGTTCCACAAGCTTGACCGCGCGCGCAACGTGCAGGCCGGCCGCGAACTGCTGGAGCGCGAGCTCAAGCGGCTCGGGCTGCAGCATTCGGATCTGGCGGCCGCGGCGAAGAAGTTCCATGCCGACAGCGTCGACGACCTGTACATCCAGGTGGCGCTGGGCGATACCGGCCCCAACCAGATCAGCCGCGCGCTGCTGGAGGCCGAACGTGCGGCCAGCCAGCCAGCGCCGCCGCCGACCCTGCCACGCCCGACCGCACGGCGCGAGAACCTGGGCAAGTCCAAGTTCACCGTGCAGGGCGTGGGCAACCTGCTGGTGCAGCTGGCACGCTGCTGCCAGCCGGTGGCGGGCGAACCCATCGTCGGCTACCTGACCCGTAGCCGGGGTGTCACGGTGCATCGCGCAGACTGTGCAGCGCTGGCCCGCCTTGCCGCGGCCAGCCCGCAACGCATCCTGCCGGTGGAATGGGGGCAGGCGGGCGGCGGTTACGAAGTGGACGTGGTGGTCGATGCGGTCGATCGCCGCTGGCTGCTGAAGGACATCACCAACCTGATCGCCCAGGAAGACGCCTACGTGCTCGACATCCACAGCGACAACGTGCGCAACAGCGGCCGCGCCCACCTGCGCCTGCGGCTGAAGGTGAGCGATTACGGCCAGCTGTCGACGCTGCTGGGCAAGCTCGATGCCTTGCCCGGTGTCAGCGAGGCACGTCGCCTCGGCTGAGCTTCACGCCACCCCGGCTACCCTGCACGCATGGAACGCGAGCCTCCGCATCGCCCTCACGGCGCCGATCATCCTGCGCTGGACCGCGTCCGCCGTGAAGGCCGTTGGTGGTGGCTGCAGGCGCGGCATGCGCGCCGGGTCTGGCGCTGGGCGCTGGTGGCGGCGATGGCGGTGTTCGTGCTGCTGGTGCTGCTGCGCAAGCCGCTGGCGGACTGGTTCTGGGACGAACCGCAGATCGAACAGCTGCTGGCCGAAGGTGATCGTGCGCTGGCGGCGGGACGGCTGACCGCCACCGATGGCAGTGGTGCGCGCGAGCGCTACCAGGCCGCGCTTGCGCTCGACGGCGATCGCCCGCAGGCGCGCGAGGGCCTGGCACGGACCGGTGCCGCTGCGTTGCAGCAGGCGCGGGACCGGCTGCAGGCCGGGGATCTGGACGCCAGTGCGCAGGCCTTGGCGCTGGCACGCGAGCTGCAGGTGCCGCAGAGCCAGGCCGATGCGCTGGCGCGCCAGCTGCAGGCACGTCGCACGGCCGGGGCAGGGATTGGCGCGATGCTTGCGCAGGCGCGCAACGCACTCGCCGCCGGGCGCCTGGATGACGGCGACAGCAGCGCCCTGCCGATGTTCCAGCGCATTCTGGCCCTGCAGCCGGACAACCTATCGGCGCTGGAAGGTCGCGAGGATGCACTGAGTGACCTGCTGCAGCAGGCGCGTGCCCTGGCCGCGCGAGGTGATCTGGCCGACGCGGCCGCGGTGGTGCAGCGGGCACGTCAGTTCGATGCCGGGCACGCCGACCTGCCGGCCAGCCAGGAAGCATTGGCGCAGGCGATGGATCAGCGATTGCGGCAGGCGCAGCGTGCGTTGAAACGACAGCAGCTGGAAGCGGCGGCGGCGGGCTTCCAGGCGGTCCTGGCGGTGGCGGCCGACGATCCCAGTGCCCAGCGCGGCCGGGAGCAGACACTGCAGGCGGTCCTCGCACGCAGCCAGAAGCGGGCCGATGACTTCCAGTTCGAGGCGGCACAGCGCGATGCCGCATTGGCAGCGTCGCTGGGTGCCTCGGCAGCGGCCAGGCAGCAGCTCGAGCAGCGCCTGCAGCGTGCACGGCAGGCGCAGCAGGCCCTGCAGCAGCCGTCGATCAGCAGCAGCCAGCGCGAGCGGCAGCTGCGTGATCACCTGCGCCAGGTCGAACGCGCCGAGCGTGCAGGGCAATGGATCAGTCCGCCCGGGCACAGCGCCTTCGATGCGCTGCGCGAAGCGCAGTCGCTGGCCCCACGCGACACCCGCGTGAAAGCAGCTGCCACGCGGCTGCTGCCGGCCAGCCGCCAGTGCTTCGACGACAACCTGCGGCAGAACCGCGTGCAGGCTGCCGGGGCCTGCCTGCAGGCGTGGCAGACGCTGGCGCCGACCGACGCCGGGTTGCCGCCCGCACGGCTGCGCCTGGCCCAGCGCTGGCTGGCGATAGGCAGCGAACGGCTTGGCAGTGGTGATCTGGCATTTGCCGTGCATGCCGCGGGGCAGGCGCGGCAGCTGCAACCGGACCTGGCCGAACTGCCGCCGTTCGAGGAGCGGCTGCGGCGCGCAGGTGGCGAGCCACAGCCGCACTGATGCGACGACCATTCGTGCCGGGGGTGCCAGTCGGGTATAGTCCAGCCGCTCCGGCCGCTCCCCAGAACATGTCCAGCGTCGCACCCACCGTCTCCGTTGCCTTGTGTACCTGGCAGGGTGAGCGCCATGTCGCCGCCCAACTGCGCAGCATCGCCGCGCAGAGCGTACTGCCGACACAGGTGGTGGTGGTCGACGATGCTTCTGTTGATGGTACCTGGGCCGTGCTCCTGCACGAGGCTGAAGCGCTGCGCGCGGCCGGCATCGAGGTGGTGCTGCGGCAGCAGGAGCAGAACGTCGGTTACGTGCGCAATTTCGAAACCGCATTGTCGGCCTGCAGCGGCGACATCGTCTTCCTGTGCGACCAGGACGATGTGTGGCATGCCGACAAGGTCGCCACCTTCCTGCAGGCGTTCGCCGCGCGGCCCACGGTACAACTGCTGCACAGCGATGCACGGCTGGTCGATGCGCAGGGCCGGCCGCTGCCGGCGACCCTGTTCCAGGCGCTGTCGATCAGCCGCCGCGACCTGGACCGGGAACACCGCGGTGAAGGCTTCGAGCTGCTGATGGGCCGCAATCTGGTGACCGGCGCCGTGACCGCGCTGCGGCGTGGCCTGATCACGCAGGCGCTGCCGGTGGCCAAGGGCTGGATCCACGACGAATGGCTGGCGCTGGTGGCGGCGGCAAGTGGTGGCCTGGACAGCATCGAAGCGATCACCACCGACTACCGGCAGCATGGCGACAACCAGGTGGGCGCGCGCCAGCGCGGGCTGCTGGAGCGGGCCGTGGGCAGTGGTTCCGCGCGCCGCACCTATCTCGCGGCGGCGTTGGCCCGCCTGCGCTCGTTGCAGGAGCAGGCGTGGCTGGGCCGGCCGGCACTGGATGCCGCACAGTTGGCGACACTGGACCAGCGCCTGCGCCATGCCGAGGCGCGGGCCTGCGCGCCAACCCGGCTGCCGTCCCGCATGCTGCACATCGCCCGTGAGCTGGGCAGTGGCCGCTATCATCGTTTTTCCAACGGCCTGCGTTCGGCGGCCAGCGACCTCGTGCAGGGAATCCAATGACTTCGCAGATGCCGGCAGCGCGTGCTGCCTTCGACGCGCACCGCGTCTGCGCCGTGATCGTTACTTATGGCCCCGATCCGGAGTTGCTGCGGCGGGTGGTCGACAGCGTGCTGCAGCAGGTCGGGCATCTGGTGGTGTTCGACAACGGCAGCCGAGGTGTGGATGTGAAAGCGCTGCTGGGCGCGGCGCCCGGCATCAGCCTGCTGGCCTCGCCGCACAACGTCGGGCTCGGCAGTGCGCTGAACCGGTCGTATGAGCAGGCGCAGTCATTGGGGTTTGACTACGTGCTGCTGATGGACCAGGACAGTGTGCTGGAGCCAGGCATGGTCGACGTGCTGGGCACCGCGCTGGTCGAGCTGGCGGGCAATGAGCGGATCGCTGCGGTGGGACCGCAGTTCCGCGACGCACGCAGCGGCATGCTGGCCCCGTTCGTCCGCTTCGGCTTCCCCTTCAACCACAAGCTGCGTGGCGGCCCGGGCCAGCGCATCTCCTGCGACTTCCTCATCACGTCCGGATCGCTGGTGCCGATGTCGGCGCTGCGTGACATCGGTGCGATGGACGAAAGCCTGTTCATCGACAACCTGGACATGGACTGGTGCTTCCGCGCCAAACGCAGTGGCCACGCGCTGTACGGAATCTGCGATGCGCAGATGAGCCACAGCATCGGCGAGGAACTGCTGCCGTCGCGGGCGAAGCCGGACGGCGTGATCGTGCACAAGCCGTTCCGCCTGTATTTCATCATGCGCAACCGCGTGCTGCTCTACGGGCGCGCCTATACGCCGCGGGTCTGGATCGCGCAGGACGTGCCACGCCTGCTGCTGAAGCTGGTGGGCAACGGGCTGTTCCTGGCGCCGCGCTGGATTCGGTTGCGGTTCATGTTGAAGGGGCTGTGGGACGGCATCCGCGGCCGGGCCGGTCCGCTGCCGCCGGGCCATCGCTGAACGGACGACCGATCGAACCTGTCTTGGGGAAAGGGCTGGGGTAGACTCCGCTGACGCCCCTGCCATGCTTTTCCCGTGCCCCGACGCTACGATTCCGACGACCACGACGATTTCGACGACGACGACCAGGAGGGCGGCAGCTCGCCCTGGCGACGCAGGCTGATCACCTGGAGCATGGCAGCGGTCGCACTGGGACTGGGTTTCCTGATCCCGTACACCCTGTACCTCAACCAGCAGGTGACCCAGCGTTTCGGAGAGCTGCGCTGGCAGATCCCGACCCGTGTCTACGCCCGCCCGCTGGTGCTGACGCCCGGCAAGGCGATGGATGCGGCGACCCTGAAGACCGAACTGGCCGCGTCCGCCTACCGCGATGACGGCGAAGGCAGGGAGCCGGCCACCTACGCGGTGAAGGGTGGCCGCTTCGTTATTGCCAGCCGTGGCTACGCCGACGTCGATGGCCGGGTGGCCGCGCGTCGCGTCGAGCTGTCGCTCGCTGGCGGCACCGTCGCGTCGCTGCGCGATGCCGACAGCCGCAAGGCGCTCAAGGCCGCCCGCCTGGATCCGGCACGCATCGCCACGCTGTACGGCCAGAAGCAGGAAGAGCGTCGCCTGATCCGCATGGACGAGGCGCCGGACCTGCTGGTGACCGGCCTGCAGGCGGTGGAGGACAAGGACTTCAACCGCCATCACGGCATCGACCTGTCGGGCATCGCCCGTGCGGTCTGGGTGACCGTCCGTTCCGGCGGGCAGAGCCGGCAGGGTGCGTCCACGCTGACCCAGCAGCTGGCCCGCAGCGGCCTGCTCGGCATCGGCAAGGAGCAGACCCTCACCCGCAAGTTCAATGAAGTGCTGTATGCGTTGATCATGGAAGCGCGTTACGACAAGCGCACCATTTTCGAGGCGTATCTGAACCAGGTGTACCTGGGCCAGCGCGGCAGCCAGGCGATCCATGGCATGTCCTCCGGCGCCGAATTCTGGTTCGGCCGCGACCTGTCGTCGCTGGAAACCGAGCACATCGCGCTGTTGATCGGCCTGGTCAAGGGCCCGTCCTACTACGACCCGCGGCGCAACCCGGAACGTGCGCTGGATCGTCGCAACTTCGTGCTGGGCAAGCTGCGCGAAGCGGCGCTGATCGACGATGCCGAATACCAGCGGGCGCTGAAGGCTCCGCTGGGGGTGCCGAAGACACCGGGCCTGGTCGCCGCCAACCGCTTCCCGGCCTATGTCGATCTGGTCCGTCGCCAGCTCGGCCACGATTATCCCGAGTCCGCACTGCAGGGCGCGGGCCTGAGCGTCATGACCGGCATGTCGCCGTCCGCGCAGGCCTACGCCGAAGGCGCTGTGACCCGTACCATCAAGTCGCTGGAGAGCAAGCGCCGTCCCGAGCTGCAGGCCGGCATGGTGCTGACCGACGTGCATAACGGCGACGTGCTGGCAGTGATCGGCAGCCGCGAGGTCTCCGAGGTCGGCTTCAACCGCGCCATCGAGGCGCAGCGCCCGGTCGGCTCGCTGCTCAAGCCGTTCGTATACCTGCTGGCGCTGGCCCAGCCAGACCGCTACTCGCTGGCGAGCTGGGTTGACGATTCGCCGGTGACCGTCCAGTTGAGCCGTGGCCGCAACTGGAGCCCGGGCAATGCGGACAACCGCAGCCATGGCACCGTGCGGCTGATCGATGCGCTGGCCAATTCCTACAACCAGGCCACGGTGCGGGTCGGCATGCAGGTCGGTCCAGAGCGTGTGACCCAGCTGATCCACGTACTGGCCGGCATCAAGGCCGAACCGAATCCGGCCGTGATTCTCGGCTCGACCGACCAGAGCCCGTATGCGATGGCGCAGCTGTACCAGTTCCTGGCCTCGGGCGGCGAGATCCAGCCGTTGCACGCGGTGCGTGGCGTGCTTGATCCGCAGGGCAAGCTGCTCAAGCGCTATGACAAGTCGCCTGCGCCGGCACAGGAAGGCGATTCGATCGCGGCCAACCTGATCAGCATCGGCCTGCAGCAGGTGGTTGCCAGCGGCACCGCGCAGCGCCTCAACGCAGACGGCCTGGGCCGCCTGCAGCCGGCCGGCAAGACCGGTACCACCAATGATGGCCGCGACAGCTGGTATGCCGGCTACACCGGCGACCACCTGGCGGTGATCTGGATGGGCAACGACCAGAACGAGCAGGCCGGGCTGTATGGCGCCACCGGTGCGATGCGCGTGTGGTCGGGCATCTTCCAGCGCCTGCCGAGCGCGCCGCTGCGGGTCAGCAACAAGGGGCTGGACTGGCAGCCGATCGCCGCCAGCGGCACCAACAGTACCGATGAGGGCTGTCCGGGCGCGCGGCGCTTCCCGTTCGTGGTCGGCTATGCGCCGGCATATGCGCCCTGCGCGCCGGCGGTTTCGCCCGAAGCCCAGGACGGCGCCGGCAGCGAAGGCGGTGGCTGGCGCAGCTGGTTCGGCCTGGATCGCAAGCCGGAACCGGCGGAAGAACCCGCAGCCGCGCCGGCGGCGACCACTCCTCCTCCGAGTCGATGAATCCGATGACGCTTCGAACTTTCCTGCATCCGCTCACCCTGGCCGGCCTCACTGTGGTGCTGGCCGCCTGTGTCAGCAGCGCGCCGCCGGTGGTCAAGCCGGTCGCCGCTACCACCACGCCGGTGCAGCGCCTGGCTGCGGTCGAAGCGGCGGCGGGACCGGATGACAAGGAACTATCGGTGCAGCCGCTGCGCGATCCACAGGTTGAGGATCTGCGCCAGACCGCGCTGACGCAGCGCCAGGCCAACGATCTGCCGGCCGCCGCCGCCAGCCTGGACCAGGCGCTGCAGATCGTCGCCGCAGACCCCGCAGTGCTGCAGGAGCGGGCCGAAATCGCCCTGCTGCAGGGCAAGTGGTCGGAGGCGGAGACGTTCGCGCGCAAGGCCATCGATCTGGGGTCGAAGACCGGGCCGCTGTGCCGGCGCCACTGGGCGACGATCGAGCAGTCACGGCTGGCGCGCGGGGAGAAGGAGAACGCGGTGTCGGCGCATGCACAGCTGGAAGGGTGCACGGTACCGGGCATCAAGCGGTACTGAGGTATTCCCCTCCATCGGGCGCGTCACACGCCGCGCGGGCCGCGGGCGAGAACAGAAAGATCAGAAGCCGGTCGCGCGCTCGCGATGGGGTCAGAGCCGTTTTCCGAAAGGAAACGGCTCTGACCCCTTCCAGTTCAGTCGAGCAAGCTCGACGCTACAAACGGGTGCCGGGCAGCGCCCGGCCCGGTATCCTTTCCGTCTGATGTCCGACCTTGTCCACGCCAGCCGCGAAGCACTCAGCGCAGGCGGCGCGCTTGCCTCGCACCTGGATGCCTTCGTCCCGCGTCCGGCACAGCTGCGCCTGACCGAGGCCATCGCCGATGCGCTGCAGCAGCGCGACCTGCTGCTGGCCGAGGCCGGCACCGGCACCGGCAAGACCTTCGCCTACCTGGTGCCGGTGCTGCTGTCCGGCCTGCGCACGATCATTTCCACCGGTACCCGCGCGCTGCAGGACCAGCTCTACCATCGCGACCTGCCACGCGTGCGCCAGGCACTGGGGGTCGGCCTGCGCAGCGCGCTGCTGAAGGGGCGTAGCAATTACCTGTGCCGTTACCGCCTGCAGCAGGCGCGTGGCGAGCCACGCTTCTCCAGCCCGGAGCAGGCGGCGCAGTTCCAGCGCATCCTGGCCTGGTCCGGTCGTTCCGAACATGGCGACATCGCGGAACTGGAAGGCCTGGCCGATGACTCACCCCTGCTGCCGATGGTTACCTCCACCGTCGACAACTGCCTGGGCACCGAGTGTCCGTTCTGGGATGACTGCTTCGTGGTGCGCGCGCGGCAACGCGCACAGGCTGCGGACGTGGTGGTGGTCAACCATCATCTTCTGCTGGCCGATCTTGCGCTGAAGCAGGAGGGCTTCGGAGAGCTGCTGCCGGGCGCACAGGCCTTCGTCATCGATGAGGCGCACCAGTTGCCTGAACTGGCAGCGCAGTTCTTCGGTGAGGGCTTCGGCATGCGACCCTGGCAGGAGCTGGGCCGGGACTGTCTGGCCGAGGCGCGCGGTGTCGGTGGCGCACAGTCAGCGCTGCAGGCGCCGGTCGATCAGCTGCAGGAGGCACTGCGTGCGCTGCGCTCGGCAATGGATGGCCTGCCATCCCGTGGCACGCAGTGGCGCGCACTGGCGATGCCGCAGGTGCGCGATGGCTTTGATGCGGTGATGACCGGTCTGGTGAATCTGGAGCAGGCGCTGCAGCCGCTGCGCGAAGCCGCTGCAGGCCTCGATGCCTGCCACGCACGTGCGCGCGAGGCGGTATCGCGTCTGGGGCGCTGGCTGGGCGATGACGAACCGGCGCTTGATTTCGATGCCGACCCTTCGCACGCGGCGAGCGCCGATGTGCTCTGGTACGAACTTACCCCGCGCGGATTCCGCTGCCAGCGCACGCCGATGGATGTGTCCGGTCCGCTGCGCGAGCATCGCGAGCGCAGTCGTGCCGCATGGATCTTCACGTCGGCGACGCTGACCGTCGGTGGTGGCTTCGATCACATCGCCCGCCGGCTCGGCCTGGATGATCCGCAGACACTGGTCCAGTCCAGTCCATTCAACTGGCCCGAGCAGGCACTGTGCTACCTGCCCGAAGGCCTGCCCGATCCCGCCGCGCGGGGGTTCGGCACCTCGCTCATCCAGGTCCTGCGGCCGGTGCTGCAGGCCTCGCAGGGCCGTGCATTCCTGCTGTTCGCCTCGCACCGGGCCCTGCGCGAAGCGGCTGAGGCGCTGCGCGATGGGCCGTGGCCGCTGTTCGTGCAGGGCGAGGCGCCACGCGCCACCTTGCTGCAGCAGTTCCGCGATTCCGGCAACGGCGTGCTGCTGGGCTCGGCCAGTTTCCGCGAAGGGGTGGACGTGGTCGGCGAAGCATTGAGCGTCGTGGTGATCGACAAGCTGCCCTTTGCCGCGCCGGACGATCCGGTCTACGAGGCGCGGCTGGAGGCGATCCGCAGCCAGGGGGGCAATCCGTTCCGCGACGAGCAGCTGCCGCAGGCCGTGATCGCGCTGAAGCAGGGCGTCGGCCGGCTGATCCGCAGTGAGAGTGATCGCGGCGTGCTGGTGCTGTGCGACCCGCGGTTGCTCAACCGTGGCTATGGCCGGGTCTTCCTCGACTCGCTGCCACCTTTCCGCCGTACCCGCAGTCTGGCCGATGTGCAGTCCTTCTTTGCGCCACAATGGCACCCCGCCACCGATGCTGGGGCGCCGGACGTCCCTGTGGCGGCCACGCACCCCGCCCCGGGTGGCACGTTCCCCCTGTTCTGATCCGACCCGATGAAACTGCTCGCCTTTGAAACCGCCACCGAAGCCTGTTCCGTTGCCCTGCACGTAGACGGGCAGGTCCTGGAACGCTTCGAGATCGCCCCGCGTCGGCATGCCGAGCTGAGCCTGCCGTGGGCCGACGCGCTGCTGGCCGAGGCCGGTATCAGCCGCCGCCAGCTCGATGGCATCGCACTCAGTCGTGGTCCGGGTGCCTTCACCGGGGTGCGCCTGGCGATCGCCCTTGCCCAGGGCATCGCACTGGCGTTGGACCGTCCGCTGCTGCCGGTATCGACCCTGCAGGTGCTGGCGCTGCGTGCGCCGGCAGAAGAAAGGCAGATCCTGTCGGCGATCGATGCACGGATGGGCGAACTCTACATCGCGCGTTTCGAGCGCGTGGACGGCCTGCCGATGCCGTGCGATGCAGAGCGGGTGTGCGCACCGGCCGCAGTAGCGTTGCCGGACGATCTGTCGGTGTTCGGTGTCGGCACTGGATTTGGTGCGGCCGAGGGCGCGCTGGTCACGCAGCTGGGGGCAGGCCTGCGGGGGTTCGACGCCGCGGCGCTGCCGCGGGCATCGGACGTGCTGGCGTTGGCGGTGCCGGCCTTGGCACGTGGCGAGGGCATCGCGCCGGAGAGGGTGGAACCGGCCTACCTGCGCGACAACGTGGCCTTGACCCTGGTCGAGCAGCAGGCCGCGCGCGAGGCCAAGGCGAAGGCCAACGGCTGAGAGAGGCCGGGATCTGTCAGAGGCGGGGCGGTGTCGGGTGGCGGGGTATCCGCGGCATGGATGCCGCGGCTAAGCCTACACGGACGTACTTGCGGCGTCCCCGCCGCCCGGCACCGCCCCGCCAGGCGTCACTACACTGACCGCCGCTTTTGCTTTTGCTTTTGCTTTTGCTGTTGACGTTGCTGTTGCCGTTGCCTTCAGCGGGTCCCGGGCCGCAGGCCCGGGCAACACCCCCTACCGGTCGTCGCGCAGTTCGCCGCCGGGCAGGAACACCCACGTGCGGGTGACCTGCAGGATGTCGATTCCGTCCTCGGTACGCGGCAGCGGCGGGAACGGCTGTGCCAGCGTCACCACCCGCAGCGCGGCCTCATCCAGCAGCGGTGTTCCGCTTGAACGCAGGATGCGGCTGCTTTCCACACTGCCATCGCGACGCACGCCAACGCTGATGACCACCTGGCCGCCGAGACGGCGTTGCCGTGCCTCGTCCGGATAGTTCAGGTTGCCCACCTGCTCGGCGCGGTCGACCCAGGCGCGCAGGTAATTGGCATAGGCATACTCGCGCGTGCTGGCCGAGACGAATTTGCGGTTCGGTCGCTTGGCGTACTGCGCCGAGCGCAGGTGGACCTCGGCCGCCAGCCGCGCCATCTCCGCATCGCGCTGCTCGCGTGCGGTCATCGGTGCGTCCGGCACCGGTTCCAGTGGCGTTGGCTGGGCCTGCGCACGTGCCACCGTGTCCTGGCCATTGCGGCTGCTGACCACGCGGGCCTGCGGCGGTGGCACGGGCGCTGCGGATTGCTGCTGCTGTGGCACCGTGCTGACCCCGGCCTGGGCCTGCGGCACGATCCCGGCCTGGTTGTCGCGCGGACGCTGCGCGCGGTCGTGGTCACCGCCGCCTTCCTGGCTGGCGGCGGCCAGGAAGTCCGCCTGCTTCGGCGTCAGCGCGGTGCGGGTCTGGCTGAAGATCACTTCCAGCGTGGGCACCAGTGGGGCCTCGCCCTTCACGGCGAAACCCACCCCCAGGATCAGCAGGACGTGGACCAGCACCGACAGGGTGAGGGTGGCACCCAGCCGCTGCGCTTCGCGCGGCGGCGGTGGCAGGACGGCGGGTGCGGCGGGCATCAGCGCAGGCCGGCCTCGAGCGCGTCGAACAGCGTGCCGGCGATGTTCAGGCCGTACTGCGCGTCCAGTTCGCGCACGCAGGTGGGGCTGGTGACGTTGACTTCGGTCAGGTAGTCGCCGATCACATCCAGGCCAACGAAGCGCATGCCGCGGCGCTTCATTTCCGGTCCCACCTGCGCGGCGATCCAGCGGTCGCGCTCGCTCAGCGGACGGCCTTCGCCGCGCCCGCCAGCGGCCAGGTTGCCGCGGAACTCGTCGCCCTGCGGAATGCGCGCCAGGCAGTAGTCGACCGGCTCGCCGTCAATCAGCAGGATGCGCTTGTCGCCGGCACTGATGTCCGGGATGAACTTCTGTGCCAGCGCCAGCCTGCGTCCGCCATCGGTCAACGTTTCCAGAATCACGTTCAGGTTCGGGTCGCCCTGGCCGCTGCGGAAGATCGAGCGCCCTCCCATGCCATCCAGGGGCTTCAGCACGGCCTGCCCATGTTCCAGTGCGAAGGCCTTCAAGGCCTTGGCGTCGCGGCTGACCAGGGTCGGCGGACAGCACTGCGGGAACAGCAGCGCGGCCAGTTTCTCGTTGTAGTCGCGCAGGCCTTGCGGATTGTTGACCACGCAGGCGCCGGCCGCAGCGGCCACGTCCAGCACCTGGGTGTCGTAGACGTATTCGGCATCGACCGGCGGATCCTTGCGCATCAGCACGATCTGGCCGGGACCGAACTCGGTCCGGGTGAACCCGCCCAGCTCGTACCAGCCGGCGGGGTCGTCGCGGACCCGCAGCGGGGCGGTCTGGGCCACCGCCACGCCACCTTCCAGGGCCAGTCCGCCCGGCCGCACGTAGTGCAGGGCATGGCCGCGGCGCTGGGCTTCCAGCAGCATGGCGAAGGTGGTGTCCTTGGCGATCTTGATGTGGGCGATGGGGTCCATCACCACGATGACGTTCAACGGCATGGGCGCACCTGTCAGGCAAGGCGTTGATGGTAGCGGCAACGCCCGCCGTGCGCCTCCCCGCGGCGATGCAACGCTGCGTCCGTCCCCCGGGCCGCGCACCGTATGCGAACCCCGTCACGTTCAGCCCGGTAGCACGGCCCGCGTGATGGGCCGGCCTTGAAGCGGGCGCGGAAAGTGCGATATAGATACGCTTTCGTAGCGGCCCCCGCCTGAGACCGGGCCGTGCGCTTGGGGATAGGCAATGACTGAAAACACGACTGCGGGCGGGGAACTCGCAGGACTCCGGGTGATGGTCATCGATGATTCGAAGACCATCCGCAGGACTGCGGAAACGCTGCTCAAGCGCGAAGGCTGCGAGGTGGTCACCGCCACCGACGGCTTTGAAGCGCTGGCGAAGATTGCCGACCAGCAACCGCAGATCATCTTCGTCGACATCATGATGCCGCGTCTGGATGGCTATCAGACCTGCGCGCTGATCAAGGGAAACCAGCTGTTCAAGGCGACCCCGGTGATCATGCTGTCGTCCAAGGATGGCCTGTTCGACAAGGCGCGGGGGCGCATCGTCGGGTCGGAGCAGTACCTGACCAAGCCTTTTACGCGCGAAGAACTGCTGGGTGCCATCCGCACATACGTCAACGCCTGACCAGGGGGGAAAGGCACAATGGCTCGTATCGTCCTGATCGAGGATTCACCGACCGACCGCGCGGTGTTCACCCAGTGGCTGCGCCGTGCCGGCCACGAGGTGCTGGAAGCGGACAACGCCGAGGATGGCCTGCAGCTTGTCCGCGACCAGGTGCCGCAGCTGGTGCTGATGGACGTGGTCCTGCCGGGCATGAGCGGTTTCCAGGCCACCCGGGCGATGGCCCGCGACGCCGCGACCCGGCACATCCCGGTCATCATCGTCAGTACCAAGGCGATGGAGACCGACAAGGCGTGGGGGCTGCGCCAGGGTGCGGCCGACTACATCGTCAAGCCGCCGCGCGAGGATGAACTGATCGCGCGGATCAACGAACTGGTGGCCTGATGCGCTCGCCTTTCGACATTCTCGAAGCCTACGAACGGCGCAGCCTGGCCCATGCGGTGCAGCTGCCGGGCCGGCAATTCGTCCAGGACCTGTGGCGAGGCGTCGGCTATCGCGTCGGCCAGCGCCGGCTGGTGTCCGATTTCCGCGAAGTGGTGGAGATCGTGCCGATGCCGCCGGTCACGCCCGTGCCCTGCGCGCAGCCCTGGCTGCTGGGCGTGGGCAACCTGCGCGGCAACCTGTTCCCGGTGGTCGACCTGAAGTACTTCCTGGAAGGCACACGCACCGTGCAGCAGGAAGGGCAGCGCGTGCTGATCATGCGCCAGGCCGGCGGTGACGTCGCACTGACCATCGACGAACTGTTCGGCCAGCGCAGCTTCGAAGCCGACCAGCAGATCGAGGCCGGCAGCCTGGCCGAGGGTCGTTACGGGCACTTCGTCGAGCGCGGTTTCCATGCTGACGGCCAGGACTGGGGCGTGTTCTCGCTCTCGCTGCTGTCGCGCACTCCTGAATTCCGGCAAGCCGCGGCCTGAGGCCGGGCATCGCCCCCTGCACTGAAGATCGAGGTTGAACGATGAGTACTGCTTCGGACGCCACCAAGACCGGCAAGCTTCGGCTGGGCGGCAGCAACCTCTGGCTGGCCCTGCTGCTGGCATCGATGATCCTGTTCGGCGTCAATACCGGCGTGGCGACCTGGCAGGGCAGCCGCCTGGCCGATGCCGGTTCCAAGGCCGCGGACCTGCAGGTGCTGTCGCAGCAGCTGGCCAACCAGGGGCGTGACGCGGTGGGCGGCAATGCCCAGGCGTTCACTGCCTTCAAGGCCACCCGCAACGCGATCGAACAGAATGTCTCGACGCTGCAGGGGCGCTACGGCAAGGAACCGGGCGTGTCGCGGGCGATCTCGACGCTGGGTGAAACCTGGGCGCCGCTGGGCAAGCAGGCCGGGCAGCTGGTCGCCAGCGAGCCGGCGGTGCTGGCCCTGGCCGGCAATGCCAACAACTTCACTGGCGCGGTGCCGGGGCTGCAGGCGCAGCTGAACGAGGTGGTGCGCGCGATGTCGGCTTCGGGTGCACCGGCCGCGCAGGTATACAGCGCGCTGCAGCAGGTCGTGGTGGCCGGCTCGATGGCCCGACGGGTCACCGAAATGCGTGCGGGCGGCTCTTCGGCGGCCGCCGCGGGCGACGCACTGGCGCGTGACATCACCGTGTTCTCGCAGGTGCTCGACGGCCTGCGCAACGGCAACGAGGAACTGGGCATCACCGCAGTGCGTGGCCCGGCCGCCGTGGCCGCGCTGGAGCAGTCGCACACCCAGTGGCAGGCGATGAAGGCCGATGCCGATGCGATCCTGGCCAGCTCGCGGCAGCTGTTCGCCGCGCAGTCGGCGGCCACCGCGCTGGGCCAGGGCTCGGCGCACATGCTGGATGACAGCCGCAAGCTGTTCGAAGCCTTCTCTTCGTTCGGCTCGGTGTCCGATACCCGCCTGTTCCCGAACTTCTGGATCGGTGTAGCGTCCGGTGCGCTGTCGCTGATCGCGATCATCGGTTTCGTCTCCACCAACGTGCGCAGCCGCTCGCGTGAGCAGGAGCTGCGCTACCAGACCCAGGTGGAGTTCAACAGCCGCAACCAGCAGGCGATCATGCGCCTGCTGGACGAAATCTCCTCGCTGGGCGAGGGCGACCTGACCGTCAAGGCGTCGGTGACCGAGGACATGACCGGCGCCATCGCCGACGCAATCAACTACGCCGTCGACGAACTGCGCCACCTGGTGACGACCATCAACGACACCTCGGCCAAGGTCGCGCTGTCCACCCAGGAAACCCAGGCGACGGCCATGCAGCTGGCAGAAGCAGCCGGCCACCAGGCCAACCAGATCACCTCGGCCTCGGACCGCATCGGCGAAATCGCAGCGAGCATCGAGCAGGTTTCGCGCAACTCGGCCGAATCGGCCGACGTAGCTCAGCGCTCGGTGGTGATTGCCGCCGAGGGTGCCGGCGTGGTCCGCGAGACCATCCAGGGCATGGACCAGATCCGCGACCAGATCCAGGAAACTTCCAAGCGCATCAAGCGCCTGGGTGAGTCGTCGCAGGAGATCGGCTCGATCGTGGAACTGATCAACGACATTTCCGAACAGACCAACATCCTGGCATTGAATGCAGCGGTGCAGGCCGCGTCGGCGGGCGAAGCGGGCCGCGGTTTCGCGGTCGTGGCCGACGAAGTGCAGCGCCTGGCAGAGCGCACATCGGGCGCCACGCGCCGTATCGAGAACCTGGTGCAGGCCATCCAGGCCGACACCAACGAGGCCGTCACCTCGATGGAACAGACCACCGCCGAAGTGGTGTCCGGTGCACGTCTGGCCGAAGACGCCGGTACGGCACTGACCGAGATCGAGCGCGTGTCCAATGCACTGAACACCCTCATCAAGAACATCTCCATCGCGGCCCAGCAGCAGTCCGCAGCCGCGTCGGACATCACCCGCACGATGGGCGTGATCCGCCAGATCACCGGCCAGACTTCACAGGGTGCCGGACAGACCGCGGAGTCGATCGGCCACCTCGCGCAGCTGGCTGCCGACCTGCGTCGTTCGGTCGCCGACTTCAAGCTGCCGGCGTGACGCGGGCAGGGCGAAGAGCAAGGAACCCGTCGATGAAGCATTTCCATTCCCCACGCCAGATCCAGCGCGGCCTTCGCGCGGCGGCGACCGGAGCCTGTCAATGAGCACTCTGCGCGATGCGATGAGCCACGCAGCGCTGGGTTGGGTCAAGCCCGAGCTGGACGAGACCCTGCGCCAGGTGCGCAACGAGGTCGAGTACTACGCCGAGGATCCGTCCGATGCCAGCCGCATGCGCATCTGCGCCGGCCACCTGCACCAGGTGCAGGGCACCCTGCGCATGGTCGAACTGTACGCCCCGGCAATGGTGGCCGAGGAGCTGGAGCAGCTCGCCCATGCGATCGGCAGCGGCCAGGCGTCTGATCGCGACGAGGCCTGCGCCACGCTGATGCGCGGCAGCGTGTTGCTGCCCGACTATCTGGAGCGCCTGCAGAACGGCCACCGCGACATTCCGATCGTGCTGCTGCCGCTGCTCAATGACATCCGCGCCGCGCGCGGTGCGGCCGGCATCAACGAAAGTGTCCTGTTCGCGTTCGCTCCCGACAGCGTCACCGCCACCGAAGCCGAGCTCGACCATGCGCGCGGCAGCCTGAGCGGGCGCAACCGCGAACTGCTCGATACGGTCGGCAGCGCGGTGAAGGAAGAGCTGCTGCGCATCAAGGATGCGCTGGACCTGCATCTGCGCACCGGCGGTGCGGCAGAACAGCTGCAGACGCAGGCCGACGAACTGGGGGCCGTGGCCGATACGCTGGGCATGATGGGCCTGGGCGTGGCCCGCGGCGTGGTCGTGCAGCAGCGCGACGCGCTGCGCGGCGTGGTCGAGGGCCGCCAGCAGATCGACGAGAACCTGTTGCTGGACATCGCCGGCGCGCTGCTCTACGTCGATGCGTCGCTGGATGACCAGGTTGCCCATCTGGGTGCGGATGGCAGCGGCGAGGATGACCCTGCCGCCGTGGAAAACCGCCGTACCGTCGAGGTGCTGGCACACGAGGCCATCGCCAATTTCGCTGCGGCCCGCGAGCACTTTGTCGCGTTCATCGAAACCAGCTGGAACCACGCGGAACTGCAGGACGTGCCGCGCCTGCTCGGCGACGTCGCCGGTGCACTGCGGATGCTCGACCTGGGGACTGCCGCCGACTACCTGCGCGGCGTGCAGCAGTACATCGACGCCGAGCTGATCGGTCGCCAGCGTGTGCCCAGCGGGCGCCAGCTGGATACGCTCGCCGACGCCATGGCCAGCCTGGAGTACTACCTCGAAGCCCTGCGTGATCGTCGTCCGGGCCGTGAGGACATTCTGGAGATCACCCGCAGCAGCCTGGAAGCGCTGCGCTACTGGCCGCTGCCGGAGCGCGCCGCGATCGACGAGGCGCCGCAGGGCGTGCAAGCGGTCGAGCGCGAGGCGGTAGACCTGCAGGTGATGCCATTGCAGCCCGGCCACGTCGACATCGATGTGAGCACGGCCGCGCCCGCCGCCGGCAGTGTGGCTGCCGCCCTGCCGGACTTCGTCTTCGATCCGCCGCTGGCACCGCCAGTGACCGACAACGGGCTGATGTTCGGTGGGTTGTCGGTACCGGTCGCGGTACCCGGGACGACGCCCGATGCCGGTAGCTCGCTGGTGTTCGCCGCGTCCAGTGCACCGGCCCCGGCCGTGCCGCAATGGGACCTGGCTGCTGTGGAGGTCGGTGCCGGGTACGCGGATGATGCACATGCGCCGGCCTTGGCCAGCGACGAAACGATCGATCCGGTACCGGCCGAGGTGCCGCAGTGGACGCTGTCCCAGGTGGACGACATGGCGGATGCACCGTCGGTGTCCGGCGACGACACGGTGGCGTTCGCGTCCGCCGGTACACCGGACATTACGTCGGCGCCGGTATTCGATCCGGTGGCCGCCGAGCATGGCGCCGCGGATGTGGCGGCTGATGAAGTCGTATTCCGTTTCGACGCCGATGCACTGGACAACGCCGACGACGTGCTGTCCTTGCATGCGATGGAAACGCTGGTGCTGGAAGACGACGCAGACCTGCATCCGGTGCTGGACAGCGTTGATGCGGAGCCAACGGATCCGATCACGCTCGCCGCGGACGCATCGCCTGCCGCAGATGCAGCACCGGCGGTGGCCCTGATCGAGATCGACACCATCGCACCGATCGATTTCAGCGAGGCCGATGCCCGGTTCTTCGCTGAACTGAGCGCCGCCGCGGAGGACTTCAACCCGCGGGCGATGCCATCGGCCGCCGACGCGCCGGTCGCGATCACGGCTGCGTCCGAAGCGGGCTTCGATGCCGGCTTCGACGATGATGCGGAGAACATCGACGAGGACATCCGCGAGGTGTTCCTGGAAGAGTTCGACGACGAGCGTGCCAACCTCGGAACGCTGCTGCCGGCATGGCACGCGCAGCCGGACAATCTGGACCGGCTGCGGCCGATCCGCCGCATCTTCCACACCCTCAAGGGCAGCGGCCGCCTGGTCGGTGCGCGGACGCTGGGCGAGTTCGCTTGGAAGATCGAAGGCATGCTCAACCGTGTGCTTGACGGCAGCCGTCCGGCCACGCCGGCCGTGCTGGCGATGGTTGATCACGCGCATGCCGCCTTGCCGCAGCTGAGCGACGCACTGCGTCATGGCCAGCGCATCAGTGTCGATCTGCAGGCGATGCAGGCCGTTGCTGATCGCGTGGGTGCCGGCGAAGAGACGTTCTACGTGCCGCTGCCGGCTGCGGCGCCCGCACCGGTGGCGCCGGCGGCGGAAGAAGGCGAGGACGAGATCAGCCGCATTCTCGAAGCGGAAGCGGCGATGACAGCCGACGCCGGGAACGCGACCGCGGTCGAGGGCACTCCGGCCAATATCGACAGCGTGCTGCGCGAGATACTCGAAGCCGAGGTGGAGGTCCACCAGGCAACCCTGCAGGCGTGGCTGCGCTCGGCGCAGCAGGCACCACAGCCGGTGAGCGATGCGCTGCTGCGCGCCGTGCACACCATGAATGGCGCCTTCGCGATGACCGAGGTGCCGGAGATCACGGCGGTCACGGGCGGCGCCGAATCCTATATCAAGCGGGCCCTGGCTGCCGATGTGGTGCCGGGCGACGAGGGCGTTGCTGCGCTCGACGCGACCGCGCAGGCCATTACCGCGACCATGGAAGCACTGCAGGCGGAGCAGCCGCGCATTGCGCCTCAGCCTGCGCTGGTACAGCGCCTGCAGGCCCTGGCCGGCGAACTGCCGGAAGCGCGCTGGCCGCTGGTGGGGCTGGATGACGAAGAGGCGCTCGCGACCGATGGAGAGCCTGCGCACGAGGTGGACGCGCAGCTTCCTGCCGATGCGCAGAGCGACATCGACGCCGAAATCAACGCCGGGATCGACAGTGCACCTGCTGACACCCATGACGTGCCCGCAGCCGATCCGGCGAAGGACGGACTGGACGTGGCCGAGCTCACGGCCAGTGATGACCTTTCGCGCTACTTCGACGCCGGCTGGCCGTCGCTGGGCGGTACCGGACAGGAGGCCGCAGCCACGCTGCCGCCGGTCGCGCTCGCTGCCGATGAATCCGCAGCGGAAGTGTCATCGGCGGTCGCCGATGCGCCCCCCGCGCTGGCCGAAGACGCCGCGCTGACAGGCGCGGACGACCTGTCGCCGTACCTGGACGCCAGCGCGCTGCCGGTCGACGACCGTGATGCGGATGAGGCGGCGGACGCCGCTGCGTTCACCGAAACGATCGACCTGAATACGTCGTGGGATGACGTGGAAGGGTTCGATGCGAGTGATGACGCTGCTGCACTGCCACTCGACAGCACGCTGTCGAGCCTGCAGGATGACATGGCTGCGCCGGGTTTTGCGGAACCGGTCACATTGGAAGCTGCGCTCGAAGCCGGCCTGCATGTGATCGACGAAGAGCAGACTCCGGCCGACGACGGGCAGTGGTCCGTGCTCGGCCTGCAGGCCAGCGAACTCGCGCCGGGCGAGGCGGATGCCTTTGCCGAGGATGCGGACGTCGGCGGGGAGACGGCGGTCGGTGAAGGAGAGAGCGCCGACCCGCCGTCCCCGGCGACGGTGAATGCCGGGGAGTCCCTTGCAGAGCCTGCGGTCGATCCGCAGCCGGCAGCCGCGCCGCCGTCGCCGTTCTTCGAGATGGAAGACGCGCCGGGCCAGGGCAGCGGCGCTGCCGGACCGGGCGGTTCCACGCCGGTCGAGGGTCCGGTTGCCGAAGATGACGTGCCGGCACACGAGCCGATCGAGCCGATGCCGGAACCGGAACCGGAACCGGAACCGGAACCGGAAGGCAGCGTGGGCGAGGAGCCTGCCGATCTGCTTGACTTCACCGTGTATGACCGCGAGCTGGTCGACATCTTCGTCGAAGAAGGCAAGGACCTGCTTGATCACTGCGATGGCCTGATCAGCGAGCTGCGCGATGCGCCGCAGGACCGCGAAGTGCTTGCCGGCCTGCAGCGTGACCTGCATACGCTGAAGGGCGGCGCACGCATGGCCGGCATCAACGCCATCGGCGACCTCGGCCACAGCATCGAATCGCTGCTGGAGGTGGTCGCGGCGGGGCGCACCGAGATCGAGCGCCGCGACGTGCAGCTGCTCGAGCGCGGTTTCGATCGCCTGCACCAGCTGCTGACCCGTACCGGCGAGCATCGTGTGGTGGAACCGGCGCAGGACCTGGTCGATGCTTTCGAGGCACGTACCGCCACCGATCCGGCAGCGGCTGCCGCCGTCGGCACGGCTGGCCCGGTGGAGACTGAAACCACCGTCGTACCCGCGAACGTTGCCCTGGTCGATGCACCGCTGTCCGCGCCGTTGCCGGTCGAAAGCACGGTCGAGGACGATCCGCTGGCACGTCCCCAGCAGGAGCAGGTGCGCGTGCGCGCGGATCTGCTCGACCGCCTGGTCAATCACGCAGGTGAGGTGGCGATCTACCGGTCGCGCCTGGAGCAGCAGCTCGGTGCCTTCCGCGGCGCGATGGGCGAGCTCGAACGTACCAACGCGCGTCTGCGCGACCAGCTGCGTCGCCTCGACCTGGAGACCGAAGCGCAGATCGTTGCCCGCTACCAGCGTGAGCAGGACCAGGCCGACCAGAAGTTCGATCCGCTGGAACTGGACCGCTTCTCCACCCTGCAGCAGCTCAGCCGTGCGCTGAACGAGTCCGCCGCCGACCTGGGCGGCCTGCAGGGCGTGCTGGACGATCTCTCGCGGCAGTACGATGCCCTGCTGCAGCAGCAGTCGCGCGTCAGTTCGGAACTGCAGGATGGCCTGATGCGTGCACGGATGGTGCCGTTCGACGGCCTGGTGCCGCGTCTGCGCCGCGTGGTGCGCCAGGCCGGCATCGACACCGGCAAGCAGGTCCATCTGACCCTGGAAGGCACCCATGGCGAACTGGACCGCAACGTCCTCGACCGCATGGTCGCGCCGCTGGAGCACATGCTGCGCAACTCGGTGGCCCATGGCCTGGAGGCGCCGGAGCAGCGCCGTGCCGCCGGCAAGCCGGAAGAGGGCGAGATTGCCATCCGCCTGCATCGCGAAGGCTCGGAAATCGTGCTGGACGTGGCCGATGACGGCGCCGGCCTGGATCGGGAGGCGATCCGTCGCCGCGCGATCGACCGTGGCCTGCTGGCCGCCGACGCGCAGCCTGCCGATCATGAACTGGACAACCTGATCTTCGCATCGGGCTTCTCCACCGCCGACCAGGTCAGCCAGCTGGCAGGCCGCGGCGTGGGCATGGATGTGGTGCGCAATGAAGTGCGCCAGCTGGGTGGTTCGGTCGATATCCAGTCGGTGCGTGGCCAGGGCGTGCGTTTCACCCTGCGCCTGCCGCAGACGCTGGCCGTTACCCAGGCCGTGTTCGTGCAGATCGGCGAAACCACCTTTGCCGTGCCGGTGGCTTCGGTCAGCGGTATTGGCCGCCTCTCGCGCGAGCGCTTCGAGGCCGCCGACAGCAGCTATCGCTACAGCGGCGAAGACTATCCGCTGTACGACCTGGGCAGCCTGGTCGGCCAGGCACCGGCACGTGCCGAGGGCCAAGCGCAGGTGCCGCTGCTGCTGGTCCGCGCCGGCGACCTGCGAGCTGCCGTGGCGATCGACCAGGTGCTGGGCAACCGCGAAATCGTGGTCAAGCCGGTCGGCCTGCAGATCGCATCAGTGCCGGGCATCTACGGTGCCACCATCACCGGCGATGGCCGCGTGGTGGTGATCCTGGACGTGGCGCCGCTGGTGCGTCGTTACCTGGCCAACCCGACACCGCCGGTGCTGGTCAATGCGCCGCGTCAGGAACGGCAGGTGCCGCTGGTGATGGTGGTCGACGACTCGCTGACCATGCGCAAGGTCACCGGCCGCATCCTGGAGCGCCACAACTTCGAGGTCAGCGTCGCCCGCGATGGCGTGGAGGCGCTGGAGCGGCTGGAGGAGCGTGTTCCCGACCTGATGCTGCTGGATATCGAGATGCCGCGCATGGACGGCTACGAGCTGGCCACCGCGATGCGCGCCGACCCGCGTTACAGGGACGTTCCGATCGTGATGATCACCTCGCGCAGCGGCGACAAGCACCGGCAGCGCGCTTTCGAGATCGGCGTCCAGCGCTACCTGGGCAAGCCTTATCAGGAGCTGGACCTGATGCGTAACGTGTACGACCTGCTGGGGATCGCCCGTGTCCGAGAGTGAAGCCAACCCGGCCGTCGCCCTGCTGGCCCGGCCTGGCGCGGCGCGTGAGCGCCTGCGCGAAGCACTGGCGCACGCCGACGTGCAGATCGTGCTGGAAGACGACCCGAATGGCCTTGAACCGCAGGCGCTGCATGACGCGCGGCCGCAGTTCGTGGTGATCGCACTGGAAGCGGCGGTCGAGGACGCACTGGAACGCCTGGAGCCCGTGCTGTTGGCCCCCGGCCTGACCCTGGTGTTCGACGAAGCCGAGCTGGCCGCGCGCCGGAACGGCTGGGAGGCGCAGCGCTGGGGGCGTCACCTGGCCGCCAAGCTGCATGGACACCAGCAGGTGCTGCCGCCGGGCGCCGAGGACGAACCGGCCCTGCAGCTGGAGCCCGGTCGTCCTGCGCCGCCACCTGCACCGCAGGAGGCGGCGCTGCAGACGCACCTGCAACAGGCACACCGCTGGGCCGACGACGTGCCAGCCGATGGCCTGTACGCACCGCCGGCGCAGCTGCATGAACCGGTCGCGTTCGAACACGCTCTGGCCGCGCTGCAGCCGATCGTGCCCGAACCGCCGGAAGCGCCGGTCGCACGGATGGAACCCCCCGCGGCACCGTCGGTGGCGTTCGATCACACCGCGTGGTCGCTGGTGGACGAGTCGGCCGATGCCGCCACCCCGGCGTACGCCGCAGCGGAGGTCGAGGCGCGCTCATCGTCGTTCGATACCGACCACCTGAGCCTGGTCGACCTGGATGCGGCCGCCCCGCCCGGCGCACGCGCGGGCGCGCTGCTGGTGCTGGCCGGGATCGGTGGCCCTGATGCGTTGCGTCGCCTGCTGGGCGCGCTGCCTTCGGCATTGGCGGTGCCGGTGCTGGTGCACATGCGCCTGGATGGGGGCCGCTACGGCAATCTCGTCAAGCAGATGGCGCGTGTCTCGCCGCTGCCGGTGCAGCTGGCCGAAGCCGGCCAGCGCGCCACGCCCGGGCAGGTGCATGTGCTGGCCGATGACATCGGCGTCCGCGCGGCCAGCGACGGTCTGCATTTCCTGACCGACGCGCAGGGCATCTCGATTGCCGCGTTGCCGGCCCAGTACACCGCACTGGTACTGCTCAGCGGTGCCGATCTGGGCCATGTCGGGCCGGCGCTGGACCTGGCTGCCGCCGGCGCGTGGGTGGCCGGACAGGTGGGGGAGGGATGCTACGACCCGGCCGCCGCCACCGCCGTGGTGGCCGCCGGCATGGCCGCTGGCGAACCGCAGGAACTGGCGCAGATCATCGCCGCGCGCTGGGGCGAGGGTGACCACAACGGAGAGGCTCCATGAGTTACGCCAGCAACGATGAAATCCGTGGTGTCCTGATCCAGGCCGGCAACGAACGCGTGCTGCTGCCCAATGCCACGGTGGCTGAAATGATGTCGCGGGTGCCGGTGCAGCCGGTGGCCGACGCCCCCCGCTGGCTGGTCGGCGAGATCGCCTGGCATGGCTGGCAGGTGCCGCTGGTGTCATTCGCACGGCTTTCGGGGCTGGGGGACGAGGCAGCCGGTGTCCACAACAAGGTGGTGGTACTGAAGGCGCTCAGCGGCGATCAGCAGCGGCCGTATTACGCGTTGCTGACCCAGAACTTCCCGCAGTTGATCTCGGTGCCGCGCGATGGCCTGCTGGCCGATGCGTCGGAGGAGACCCTGCCGCAGATCGTGCACATGCGCGTACTGCTGGGTGAGCAGAGCGCGCTGCTGCCGAATCTGGACGCACTGGAAAGCGCGCTGGCTTCACTGGCGGCCTGAGGCCGCCCCCGGACACAGGCCGCCGGGCATGGCCCGGCGCTGCCGTTGGCGTGCAGGTTGTCGGTGGACCTAACCGAGATCACCCAGCCGCGCCTGCAACGCGGCGATCGCGGCCAGCCCGGCGGTTTCCGTGCGCAGGATGCGCGGGCCCAGCTGCAGGCCCTGGAAGCCGGCGGCGGCCAGCTGCTCGCGGTCGCGTGGCGACCAGCCGCCCTCCGGACCAATCGCGATCACGATGCCGCCCGCGGGCGCCGCTGCCAATGTCGACAGCCGGTGCGAACCCATCGGGTCCAGGGTCAACCGCAGCGTATCGGCGGGCAGCGCAGCGGTCGCCTGCGCCAGCGACAGCGGGGCACCCACCCGTGGAATGCACGCGCGCCCGGACTGGCCACAGGCCGACTGCACGACGTTGTTCCAGTGCGCCACGCGCTTTTCCGCACGGGCCGCGTCCAGCTTCACCTCGGTACGTTCCGCGTTCACCGGCAGGATGCTGCTGACGCCGAGTTCGGTGGCCTTCTGCAGGATCAGGTCCATCTTTTCGCCGCGCGCGATGCCCTGCATCAGGGTGATGGCCAGCGGCGATTCGATGTCGATGGCCTGCACGCTGTCGATGCGTGCCTGCACTTCGCGCTTGCCGACCACGGTCAGCGTCGCAGCGTAGTCATGGCCATCGCCGTTGAACAGGACGCAGCCATCGCCTTCGCGCAGGCGCATCACCCGCACCAGGTGGTTGGCGGTCTCCTCGGGCAGGGTCACGGTCTGGCCGCTGTGCAGCGGCAGGTCGATGGGACAGCGGGTCACGCGCATGCAATCGCCTCGTCGATGGCGGCCAGCGTGGTATGCGCCAGCAGATCCAGTTGTTTGTCGTCCACGCAGTACGGTGGCATCCAGTACAGCACATCGCCCAGCGGGCGAAGGACCACGCCGCGCTTCAGTGCTGCCTTGTACGCGTGCAGGCCGAGCCGCAGTCCGGGGTCGAAGGGCGTGCGCCTGTCGCCGCCGCGTGACAGTTCGAATGCCACCACCATGCCGGCCTGGCGCACATCGGCCACATGCGGGTGGTCGGCAAACGGTGCCGCGAGGGTGCCCATCACCGATGCGGTGCCGCGGTTGCGCGCGATCAGATCGTCGCTGCCGAAGATGTCCAGCGTCGCCAGCGCCGCAGCGCACGCCAGCGGATTGCCGGTATAGCTGTGCGAGTGCAGGAACGCACGCTCGCGGGAGTCGTCGAGAAAGGCGTCGTACAGGGCCTGCGTGGCCAGGACCGCGGCCAGCGGCAGGAACCCGCCGGTCAGGCCCTTGGACAGGCACATCAGGTCCGGCATCACCCCGGCCTGTTCGCAGGCGAACATCGTACCGGTGCGACCGAAGCCGGTGGCGATCTCGTCGGCGATCATGAACGCACCGTGCGCGTCGCACAGCTCACGCACGCGCTGCAGGTACACCGGATCATGCATGCGCATGCCACCGGCGCACTGCAGGCGGGGTTCCAGGATCACCGCGCATACTTCACCGGGGTGCTGGTCGAACAGCGTCGCCAGGCCATCGGCGGCCTGGCGCGCACGCTCGGCGGCGCTCTGCCCTGGCTCGGCCAGGTAGGCGTCGGGCGAGGGTGCGAACAGCCCTTCGGCCAGCAACGGCGCGTACACCCGCCGGTACAGTGGGATGTCGCCCAGCGCCAGCGCACCGAGCGTTTCACCGTGGTAGCCGTTTTCCAGCGCGATGAAACGCGTACGCCGGGTCTCGCCGCGGTTATGGAAGTAATGGAAGGCCATTTTCAGTGCCACTTCCACCCCGGCCGAGCCGTTGTCGGCGTAGAACACCTTGGCCAGCGGATCGCGCCCGGCCTGCCGCGGGGCCAGTGCCAGCAGGCGTTCGGCCAGGGTGATCGCCGGCTCATGGCTGAAGCCGGCCAGCATCACCTGTTCCAGCTGGCCGGCCTGGGCCGCGATGGCGGCGCCGATGCGGGGCTCGGCGTGGCCGAACAGATTCGTCCACCAGCTGCTGACGGCATCCAGATAGCGGTTGCCGTCATGGTCGATCAGCCACGCACCCTCGCCGCGCGCGATCGGCACCAGCGGCAGGGTGTCGGGATGCTCGCGCATCTGTGTGCACGGATGCCACAGCACCTGCAGGTCGCGTTGCCGCCAGTGCAGGGCCAGCGGGGAGGGGGTTGGGTCTGCTAGCATTTCGGGCTCATGAACATGTTGCTGCCTGCACATTCTATCGGCCCCGGCGCCCGCGTCGGCCGCCGCGGAGATTCCGCATGAACGATGACCGTGCCAGCCGTCGCCTGCCGATCATCCATCGGATCACCGATGAAGAGAACGGTCCCTTCCAGCGCCAGCATCTGGATCTGGAATTCTCCAATGGTGAACGCCGCCGCTTCGAGCGCCTGGTCAGTCGTGGCCACGGTGCGGTGGTGGTGGTGCCCATGCTCGACGACGAGACGGTGCTGCTGGTGCGTGAATACGCGGCCGGGGTACATCGGTACGAGCTTGGCCTGGTCAAGGGCCGGATCGATGCCGGCGAGACCCCCGAGCAGGCCGCCGATCGCGAACTGAAGGAAGAGGCCGGCTATGGCGCGCATCGGGTCGATGTGCTGCGCGCCATGACGCTGGCGCCGACGTACATGAGCCACCAGTCGTGGCTGGTGGTGGCGCGCGACCTGTATCCGGAAAAGCTGATCGGTGACGAGCCCGAGGAGCTGGAGGTGGTGCCCTGGAAGCTGTCCGAGCTGGACCGGTTGATGCTGCGCGAGGACTTTTCCGAGGGCCGCTCGCTGGCGGCGTTGTTCATCGCCCGCCAGTGGCTGCAGGGAGCCCGATGATCAAGCTGACCACGGATCTGCGCGAGACCGCGATCGCCATCGCGCAGGAAGCCGGCCAGGCCATCATGCAGGTCTACGCCGAAGGATTCGACGTGCGGATCAAGGACGACAACAGTCCGGTGACCGCCGCTGACCTGGCCGCCAACCAGGTCATTGAGCAGGGTCTGCGGCAACTGACCCCGGATCTGCCCATCCTGTCTGAAGAGTCGGCCCAGGTGCCCTGGGAACTGCGCCGCCATTGGGGCGCCTACTGGCTGGTCGATCCGCTTGACGGTACCCGCGAGTTCGTCAAGCGCAACGGCGAATTCAGCGTCAACATCGCCCTGATCTACCAGGGTGCCCCGGCGTTTGGCGTCGTGCTGGCGCCGGTCACCGGCATTCTGTGGCACGCCATGCGCGGCGAACTGGCGTACCGCCGGCAGGGACTGCACGACACCGTGCTGCGCACGCGCAGCCCGGCGACCGCTCCGCTGCGGGTGGCGGCAAGCCGCTCCCACCGCTCGCCGGAAACCGAAGCGCTGCTGGCGCGCATGGGCCGCATCGAGACCATCGCCCAGGGCTCGTCGCTGAAGTTCTGCCGCATTGCCGAGGCGGGCCTGGATGTGTACCCGCGGCTCGGCCCGACCTCCGAATGGGATACCGCCGCCGGCCAGTGCGTGCTGCACGCGGCGGGCGGCGCGGTCCTCTCGGCGGCGACCGGCAAGCCCTTCCGCTACAACCGCCGCGAGACGCTGTTGAACGGCGATTTCATCGCCCTTGGCGATACCAGCCTGCCGTGGCGCGACTGGTTGTCCGACTGACCTGGAGGCCGCATGAGCGCGCATGACACCCCCACCGCCGGCAGTGCCGCCAGCACCGAACTGGAACGCCTGCTGGCGATCATGGCCCGCCTGCGTGATCCGCAGGGCGGCTGCCCGTGGGACCTGGAGCAGGACTTTGCGACCATTGCCCCATACACCATCGAGGAAGCCTACGAAGTCGCCGACGCGATCGATCGCGGTGACCTCGATGATCTCTGCGACGAGCTCGGCGACCTGCTGCTGCAGGTGGTATTCCATGCTCGCATGGCCGAAGAGCAGGGGGCGTTCGCTTTCGCAGAGGTTGCCCGCGCGATCAGCGACAAGATGCAGCGCCGCCATCCGCATGTCTTCGCCGATGTCAGCGTCGATGATGCCGATGGGGTCATGCGCAACTGGGATGCGATCAAGCGCGCGGAGCGGGCAGCCAAGGGCGAACAGGACCATTCCGCCCTGGCTGGAATCTCGCGGGGCCTGCCGGAGTGGCAACGCGCGGTGAAGCTGCAGTCGCGCGCGGCCAAGGTGGGCTTCGACTGGCCGGGCCCGCTGCCGGTCCTGGACAAGGCCGCCGAGGAACTGCAGGAACTGCGCGAGGAGTTCGAGCGCGGCGACATCGCCGGCAACAAGGCGCGGCTGCAGGAGGAACTGGGCGACCTGTTGTTCGTCTGCGCCAACCTGGCCCGCCACGCCGACATCGACCTGGGCGCCGCGCTGCGCGGTGCCAACCACAAGTTCGAGCGTCGCTTCCGGGCCATGGAGGCACAGGCCGAGGCACAGGGCACATCCCTCGCCTCGCTGGACCTGGACGCGCAGGAAGCGCTCTGGCAGCACGCCAAGGCCGCCGAGAAGGAATGAAGACACTCGGCCTGTTCCTGCTGACCGCGCTGGCCGAGATCGTCGGCTGCTACCTGCCGTGGCTGTGGCTGCGCAAAGGAGGCAGCGTCTGGCTGCTGCTGCCGGCGGCGGCCAGTCTGGCCCTGTTCGCCTGGCTGCTGACCCTGCATCCGACCGCCAGTGGCCGCGTCTATGCCGCTTACGGTGGCGTGTACATCGGCACCGCGCTGTTCTGGCTGTGGCTGGTCGATGGCGTCCGGCCCAGCCGCTGGGATCTGCTGGGTGCTGCACTGTGCCTGGCGGGCATGGCGGTGATCATGTTCGGGCCGCGCCAGCCGGGCTGACCGCCGGCAGTGCCAGGCCCGCCGGAAGGGGGCATGATGGGGCGGATCGTGGCGTTGGGAGTGCGCACATGTCCCGTTTCTCCAGCTTCCGTGACTTCTATCCGTTCTATCTCAGCGAGCACCGCCATCCGGTGTCGCGGCGCCTGCACTTCATCGGCAGCTGCGGCGTACTGCTGCTGGTCGCTGCGGCGATCCTGCGCGGCCAGCCGCTGCTGCTGTTGACGGCATTGGTCTGTGGGTACGGGTTCGCTTGGGTGGGGCACTTCTTCTTCGAGAAGAACCGCCCGGCCACGTTCCGCCATCCGCTGTACTCGTTCCTGGGGGACTGGGTGATGTTCATCGACATCCTGCGCGGGCGGGTGCGGTGGTGAGAACGTGTGCACGCCGCATTCACACGCTATGCTCGGGGTTGGACGTCTACCGATAAGGAAAGCCTGATGTTCCCGACCATGTTCTTTACCGTGGTACTGGCCTTCGTGGCCGTGGTCATCCTGTTCAAGGCCGTGCGCATGGTGCCGCAGGGATATGAATGGACTGTCGAGCGGTTCGGCCGCTACACCCACACCATGACCCCCGGCCTGCACTTCCTGATCCCCATCGTGTACGGCGTGGGGCGCAAGGTGAACATGATGGAGCAGGTGCTGGATGTACCCAGCCAGGAAGTGATCACCAAGGACAACGCCGCCGTGCGCGTCGACGGGGTGGTGTTCTTCCAGGTGCTGGACGCCGCCAAGGCCGCCTATGAGGTGGCCAACCTGGAAGTGGCCATGATCGCTCTGGTCCAGACCAACATCCGTACCGTGATCGGCTCGATGGACCTGGACGAATCGCTGAGCCAGCGCGAGGTGATCAATGCCCAGCTGCTCAGCGTGGTCGACCATGCCACCAACCCGTGGGGCGTGAAGGTGAACCGCATCGAGATCCGCGACATCCAGCCGCCCCGCGATCTGCTCGACGCGATGGCGCGGCAGATGAAGGCCGAGCGCGAGAAGCGTGCGCAGATCCTGGAGGCGGAAGGCTCGCGGCAGTCGGAGATCCTGCGCGCCGATGGCGAGAAGCAGGCCACGGTGCTGGAGGCGGAAGGGCGGCGCGAGGCAGCGTTCCGCGATGCGGAGGCACGCGAGCGCCTGGCGGAAGCCGAAGCGATGGCGACCAAGGTGGTGTCGGCGGCGATCGCCGAGGGCGATGTGCAGGCGATCAACTACTTCGTCGCCCAGAAGTACGTGGAAGCGTTCAAGGAACTGGCCAGCTCGCCGAACCAGAAGCTGGTGCTGATGCCGATGGAGGCCAGTGGGGTGATCGGCTCCATCGCCGGCGTGGCCGAGCTGGCCAAGCAGGCACTGGCCAGCCAGGACAACAAGGCGGCCGGCAAGCGACCGCCGCCGATCGGAGGCTGACATGCGCTGGGACGTCGTCGCCTGGGGGGCGCTGGCCCTGCTCCTGTTCGCTGCGGAGGCTCTGCTGCCCGGCGCGTTCATGCTGTGGATCGGCATCGGCGCTGCAGCGGTGTTCGTGCTGGTGGCGATCTTTGCCGGCATCCCGCTGCTGTGGCAGGTGGTCGCCTTCGTCGTGCTGAGCGTGCTTTCGATCCAGTGCTACCGGCGCTGGGGCAGGTCGCGGGCACGCGCCAGCGACAAGCCGTTGCTGAACCGCCGCGCCGAGCAGCTGATCGGTCGGGTGGTGCCATTGCAGCAGGGCATCACGGACGGGCAGGGTCGGGTCAGCATCGACGATGCGTACTGGCAGGTCAGCGGTCCGGAACTGCCGGCCGGGGCACGGGTGCGGGTGGTCGCGGTGCAGGGCAGCACGCTGGTGGTTGAAGCGGCCAGCTGAGCCTGCGGGCGGTACGTGCGCGAACCGCTGCGGTGCGGCACGCCCGTGGGCGATCGATCTGGGATAATGGGGGTTCTTGTTTCCTCTGCTGCCGGAACGGTCATGACCCAGAAGACGCTGCTCAACGATACCCACCGCGCCCTCGGCGCCAAGATGGTCGATTTCGGGGGTTGGGACATGCCCATCCACTACGGCTCGCAGCTGGATGAGCACCACCTGGTGCGTCGCGAGGCCGGCGTGTTCGACGTCAGCCACATGACCGTGGTGGACCTGCGCGGCGAGCAGGTCAAGCCGTTCCTGCGCCGCCTGCTGGCCAATTCCATCGACAAGCTGAAGGTGCCGGGCAAGGCGCTGTACTCGTGCATGCTCAATGCCGAAGGCGGCGTCATCGATGACCTCATCGTCTATTACCTGGGCGAGGACTTCTTCCGCATGGTGGTCAACGCCTCCACCCGCGAGAAGGATCTGGCCTGGCTGCGTACGCAGGCCGCTCCGTTCAACGTGTCCGTTGAACAGCGTCCTGACCTGGCCATCCTCGCGGTGCAGGGGCCGCAGGCGCGCGAGCTCGTCATTGGTCTGGTCGGCGCCGCCGACCGCGAGGCGCTGGGCAAGCTCGGCCGCTTCGCCGCGCTGCAGGTGCGGTCCGATGAGGGCGTCGAACTGTTCGTTGCCCGTACCGGTTACACCGGTGAGGACGGTTTCGAGATCCTGCTGCCGCAGGAGGCCGTGGTCGGGTTCTGGAACCGCCTGCTGTCTGCAGGCGTGAAGCCGGCTGGCCTCGGTGCCCGCGACACCCTGCGCCTGGAGGCCGGCATGAATCTGTACGGCCAGGACATGGACGAAGCCATCAGCCCGTACGAAGCCGCACTGGCCTGGACGGTGTCGCTGGACGAAGGCCGTGACTTCATCGGTCGCGACGTGCTGGAAGCGCAGAAGGCCGCCGGCAATGCGCGGCAGATGATCGGCCTGGTGATGGACGAGAAGGGTGTCCTGCGCCACGGTCAGGTAGTCACCACGGCCGGCGGCCAGGGCGAAATCCTGTCCGGCACCTTCTCGCCGACGCTGGCCAAGGGCATCGCCTTTGCCCGAGTGCCGGCAGGTGACCTCGGCCAGGTCACGGTCGATATCCGTGGCCGGCAGGTGCCGGTGCGCGTGGTCAAGTTCCCCTTCGTGCGCGAAGGCCAGGCCCAGCCCGGCGTGCTCGCCGACGCCTGATCCGAACGTGCCGGACGTCACTGACAGCAGTGGCGGCTGGTTGGTTACACTAGCCCCGTTTTTTCCACCCCCTGCAAATCCTGGAGCAGTCCCATGAGCGAGATCCCCGGCGACCTCAAGTTCCTCAAGTCCCACGAGTGGGCCCGTGTCGAAGGCAATGGCCGCGTTACCGTCGGTATTTCCGACCACGCCCAGGGCCTGCTGGGTGACCTGGTCTACGTCGAACTGCCGGAGGTCGGCGCCGACGCCAAGGCCGGCGAGCAGATCGCTGTCGTCGAGTCGGTGAAGGCGGCCTCGGACGTCTACAGCCCGATCAGCGGCAAGGTCGTCGAGGTCAACTCGGCGCTGTCCGACAAGCCGGAAACCATCAACGAAGATGCCTACGGCGAGGGCTGGATGTTCGTGGTCGAACTGTCCAACGCCGAAGAGATCAACGAGCTGCTGGACCCGGACGCTTACGCCGAAGTCCTGGAGAACGACGACCACTGAGTCGTTGTTTCCTGGTTTGAAAACGGCCACCTTCGGGTGGCCGTTTTCGTTCCGGCGACCGCGCCGGACTCATGACGCCCGGTTCGCTGCACACCCACGACGCGGCATCAGACGCTTCGGAAGGGTGTCTTCGGACGCGCGCAGTTTTGCGCAAATCCGCGTTTCCACCCCGCGCCGGCACGTTCGAATGTGAAAACTTTTCCTGCCTCGTTGCGGCCCCGTTGTGGTGGCGCGGCAGGCCGCTGCGATACGTAGCCCGGGTGCGCGCGCGAGGTGGCGCAGGAGTGGCACGCATCTACGCAGAGTGCTTATTTCAAGTGTTTTTTCTTGAGCGCGCGCGCACGCAGTGGCGCGCGTGGCGGTCGTGTTGCGCACGCCAGCGGTGTCTGCGGAAGCGAAGCGAGGACGCTGGAGACGGTGTCCGGGACGGCGCCAATGTGAAAATTTTTCGCGGGGGTTGTTGACAGTAAAAAAAAGCGTGATTAGGTTTCGCCTCAGCAGACCTTGCCTGCCCAACCGAGTGCGCAGAATCAATCGTCCGATGCGAAGCAGCCCCTCGAAAGCCACCGCGATCCCCAAGACGGTGGACATGGCCCCGCTTCCCCCGGAGAAATGCAAGGCAACTCCCGTTCCGATGCCTGCTCCGCCGATCGAGGCAGGCATTGCCGCATCCGTAACGGCGCGCCTGACGCGCCGGCGGTCCCCGCACGCAGCATCCGCGGGTTTGATCCACCTGGGCGTTTCAACTCCCTATCACTGACGAGGAGCCATCCCATGGCAACCAAGAAAGCTGCGAAGAAAAAGCCCGCCGCCAAGAAGGCGGTGAAGAAGGTCGCTAAGAAGGCCGCTGCCAAGAAGGCAGTGAAGAAGGTCGCAAAGAAGGCGACCGCCAAGAAGGCGGTGAAGAAGGCTGCGAAGAAGGTCGCCAAGAAGACCACTGCGAAGAAGGCAGTGAAGAAGGCGGCAAAGAAGGTAGCCAAGAAGCCGGCGAAGAAGACCGCGAAGAAGGCAGTGAAGAAGGTCGCCAAGAAGGCAGCGAAGAAGACTGCAAAGAAGGCCGCCAAGAAGACCACTGCCCGCAAGCCGGCCAAGAAGGTCGCCAAGAAGGCGACCAAGAAGGCCGTAAAGAAGGTTGCGAAGAAGGCGGCCAAGAAGGCGACCAAGAAGGCTGCCCCGAAGAAGGCAGCGAAGAAGGTCGCCAAGCGCAAGCCGGCCGCCCGCAAGAAGAAGGCCGCTCCGGTCGCTCTGCCGGCAACCCCGGCGCCGCTGATCTAAGTACTTCCCGATAGCCGTACCCTGAAACCCCTTCCTCGGCTGCCCAGCGAGGAGGGGGTTTTTTTATCCCCTGCCTGCAGCCCGCAAAAAAAAGGGCGACCGATGGGCCGCCCTTCCGGTGATGCCAGGGAGTGCCGGTTCAGCGCGGCGAGGCGACCGCGCGGTTGCTGGATGCACCCTTGCCCTTGCGCTTGTCCTGCTGCGCCGGGCTTGCGCCCTCGGCCATCAGGTTGTCGCTGCCGAAGTCGGTATCCACGTCCAGCCAGCGTTGCGAGGGAAGGCCAAGCGCGGAGTCGAGCACGGTCGGCAGCAGGCCGCTGGGCAGGCCGCTTTCGCCGTTCCACATGATCGCGATGCCGAGATCACGCTCCGGGACCAGAGCGACAAGGCCACGGTAGCCCTGCACGGCGCCGGCGTGGAACACCACGTCATGACCGGCGTAATCGAAGGTGCGCCAGCCGAGCGCGTAGCCGGCCGAATGCAGACGCTCGCGGCGCCAGCCCGACCGCATTTCGCCCGGCGTGTTGATCAGGCTCGAATGCAGGGTGGCCAGCAGCGGTGCCGGCAGCACGTCGGGGCGATGACCGGTGTGGGCCAGCAGCCACTGTGCCATGTCGCTGGCACTGGCGTTGACGCCGGCCGCCGGCGCGACCCGGTAGTAGGTCGGCTTCGGCGTCAGCGACACCCAGCCATTACGGCTGCGCACATGCGGACGTGCCCACCGCGAACTGGCCTGGATGCCGGCCAGGCCGAGGCTGGCATCGTTCATACCCAGCGGCTTGAAGATGCGGCGCTCGACCGCCTGCTCGTAGAAGCTGCCGGAGGCGGCGTAGACGACGTCGCCGATCAGGCTGAAGGCCACGTTCTGGTAGGCGTAGCAGTCGCCTGGCAGGCACTTGAGGCTGGTGTTGGCCAGCTTCTGGGTCAGTGCGTAGTACTCGGCGTTGCCTTCGATGTCACGGTCGTAGGCGTTGTAGGGCAGGCCGACGCGGTGGCTGAGCACGTCGGCGACGGTCAGACGCTCGGTGGCTTCCGGCGAGTTGAGGCGGAAGCCGGGCACATAGTCGGTGACCTTGCTGTCCCAGCGCAGCGTTCCGTCATTGACCAGCAGGCCGGCCATGGTGCCGGCGAAGGCCTTGGACAGCGAGGCCAGCCGGAACACGGTATGGGCATCGACCGGCAGCGGATTGTTGACGTCGGTGACGCCGTAACCGCGCGCACTCAGCACGCGTCCACCCTGCACGATCGCCACCGCCATGCCCGGCACGCGCTCGCCATAGGTGAGCTGCTGCGCCATCGATTCGATGTTGGCAACGTTGAAGCCGGGGGCGGGTGCCTGCACCTGCGGCATCAGGTCGGTACGGTAAGCGGCCGGCTGGGTATGAGCGACGGCCGGCGCGGCCGCGGTCTCGATGTTGGCCGGCATCGGCGGCAAGGCCGGCGGGGTCTGCGCGGTGGTGGACAAGGCAACGGGCATCAGCATGCCCAGCAAACCGGTGGCCGCCGAACGGATCGGACGACGCAGGCTGTTCTTTTTCATCGGTTGGACCCGTGCGCGACTGCTGATGGCGATTCTAGCGCCGCTTTTCGCCTGTGCACAAACAAAGCGAAGATGAATGCGCATCTCGTTGAAAAAGTTGGAATTTTGACGCTGCCGGATTGTGTATCCGAACGTGTCGGCGGTCGCCCGTGCGAGTCCCCTGCGGTGCCACCTGCGTGCCGCGCTGGCGATGTTGCAGTGCATTGGCTAACGTACGCGCTTTGCCGCCCCCCGGAGCCTGCCATGCCGCTGTCCAACCGCTGCCTGCTGGCGTGGGGCGCCGCATGAGTTCGGTGCAGGACGGGAGGCCGTTGCGCGGGCTGCTGGCAGCGCTGCGCGAGTCCCCGGCACTGTGGTGGTCGTTCCTCTACTTCTTCTGCCTGCTGAGCGGCTACTACGTGCTGCGACCGGTACGCGAGGCGATGGCGGCTTCGGCCGACCTGGAGACGGTGTTCCCGCCGGTGCTGATCGCCTGGTTCGCCAGCCACGGCATCGCACTGAAGGATTTCGTCCTGCAGTTCCTGTTTTCCTGCGTGTTCGTGATCATGCTGGTGCTGCAGCCGGTCTATGGCTGGCTGGTCAGCCGCTTTCCGCGGCGGGTATTCCTGCCGGCGGTGTATGGCTTCTTCATCGCGACCCTGCTGGGCTTCTACGCACTGTTCGACAGTGGCGTGCCGGGGCGGGGCATGGCCTTCTTCTTCTGGGTCATGGTGTTCAACCTGTTCGCCGTCGCCGTGTTCTGGAGCTTCATGGCGGATGTGTTCTCCAACGTGCAGGCCCGTGCGTACTACGGCTACATCGGCGCGGCCGGCACGCTCGGCGCGTTCCTCGGCCCGATCATCACCAGTGCGCTGGTGCAGCGGGTGGGTATCGCCAACCTGATGCTGGTCTCGGCCGGCTTCCTGATCGTGTGCCTGCTGTGCATCTGGCGCTTGCGGCACTGGGCGGTGCTGCGTGAACGCGAGCAGCAACTGGTCTCCGGCGAGCAGCCGATGGGCGGCAGCGTGCTTGATGGCCTGAAGCTGATCGCGCGCGAGCCCCTGCTGCGCTGGCTTGCCATCATGGTGGTGTTCGGCGTCGGCGTGGGAACGCTGCTGTACAACCAGCAGGCCAGCATCGTGCGCGCGTCGTTCACCGACCCTGCGGCGAGCACCGCATTTTTCTCGCGCATCGATCTGGCGGTGAACGCGCTGGCCCTGCTGATGCAGCTGGGCCTGACCCGCTGGCTGCTGTCGCGCCACGGCATCGCTCCGGCGCTGTTGATTCCCGGCTTCGCGATCCTGATCGGCTTCTCGGTGCTGGCGGCGTCGCCGATGCCGCTGATGGTGGCGGTGGTGCAGGTGATGACCCGGGCCAGCGAGTTCGCCCTGGCCAAGCCGGCACGCGAGACGATCTATACCCGTGTCGACCGGCAATGGCGCTACAAGGCCGGTGCGGCCATCGACACGGTGGTCTATCGTGGTGCCGACCTGAGCTTCACCTGGGTGCACAAGGGACTGGCATTGTTCGGTTCGCACGTGGTGTTCATCGGAGGCGTTGCGGTGGCCGCGTTCATGACGCTGGCCGCGTTCGGCGTGCTGCGCGAAGAGAAGAAGCTGCCCCGCGACCGCTGATTTTCCGGGGTCAGATCCTTTTCCGGCAGGAAAGGGATCTGACCCCATTCTCCATCCCTGTTCAAGGAATCGCCCATGTACTGGATCGCACTCGCCCTGACTCTGCTCGTCGCCCTGCTGCACGTCTACTTCCTGGTGCTGGAGATGTTCCTGTGGACGCGGCCACTGGGGCTGAAAACGTTCCGCAACACGCCGGAGAAGGCGCAGACCACACAGGTGCTGGCGGCCAACCAGGGGCTGTACAACGGCTTCCTGGCGGCCGGCATCGTGGCGGGGCTGGTGATGGCACAGCCGGTGCTGGTGACGTTCTCGCTGGCCTGCGTGGTCGTGGCGGGGGGCTATGGCGCGTACAGCGTGAGCCGCCGGATCTTCATGATCCAGGCGCTGCCGGCGATCCTGGCGCTGGTGCTGCGCGCGCTGGTGTGAGTTCCGGCCAACGGCGCAGCCCCTCGTGGGTTGGCCGCGTAGAGCGTGTCATGGGTTTGGCCAAGCGGGTTGGGTTCGCGGGGGACGCCGCAAGTACGTCCCTGTAGGCTTGGCCGCGGCATCCATGCCGCGGACACCCCCGCGAACCCAACCCGCCCGGCCCCTGACAGTTTCCGCGGGCGTCCAGCCCACGGAGAAGAAAAAAAAGAGCAAACAGCAACACCAACAGCAAAAGCGGCCGATGGGCTGCTTTTGCTTCTGCTCTTCTTTTTTCTTCTGCGTGGGTTGGACGCCGCACAGATCTGTCAGAGGCCGGATGGGTCGGGCCGGGCGGGGTATCCGCGCCATGGATGGCGCGGCTAAGCCCCCAGGGATGGGTTCACGGCGTCCCAGCCTGGCTCGACCCATCCGGCCCAACCGATAACCGCATGCCGCGACCAACCCACGAGGGGCTGCGCCGTTGGCCGGAACCTCACTTGGCCGGCGACATCCACATGTCGATGACGGCGCTGAACACTTCGGTCCCTGCACGGTCGCGCACGCTCACCGTCACTGGCAGCGCATAGCCCTGGGCCGCGACCACGATCGGCTGCGCCGGCAGTGCCACCGCCTGCAGCGTGCCGCGTGCCTTGGCCAGGTACTGCACCTGCATGCCCTTGGGGATCCAGCGCATGCCCTTCGGCAGTGATGCATCGACCATCAGCCCGGCCGTGAGTTCGGCCAGATTGCACATCGCGATCGCGTGCACCGTGCCGATGTGGTTGCGCACCCTGCGCCGGTCCGCCAGCGTACCTTCGCAGCGGCCGTTTTCCAGGCGGGTGATGCGCGGCGCGATGCTGGCGAAGTAGGGCGCCTTGAAGCACACCGCGCGCGAGAACAGCCAGGTGCCGGCAGGCCAGCGCTGCAGGCGGTTGTAGAGCGATAGCAGGGGCGTGGACATGGTGGGATTCCGTTGGGCGGATAAAGCGACGGCGGGCCGAGGCCCGCCGTCGAGGCAACGCGTGTCGCGGGCGATCAGGCGGCCTGCGAGTGCGGGTCCTTGTGCTGGCGGTCGTAGTAGCTGGCCGCGCGCAGTTCGTGGGTGTCGAAGTCGTCCACGGTGATGGTGTCCAGGGTCAGCGTGCGCAGCTCTTCCAGCAGCGTGCGCTCGTCCTGGGTGATCACACCTTCGGCCACGGCTTCGTCCAGCTGGCTCTGGAAGTCCAGCGCCTCGATGCCCTTGCTCTTCAGCGCCTTCAGGAACTTGCGCTCCACCGGCTCGGCCATGATGGCCTTGGCCAGATAGCTGTTGATGCGGCCGCCCGGGTTGTTCTCGCACGGGGTCAGGAACACACCCTGTGCCAGGCGGTCGCGCGCTTCGTTCGGCGCCATCAGCAGAGCGGCGACGCGACGGCTCAGGCGATCACCCGGTGCTTCGGCGCGGCGGCCCAGCGGGAAGATCAGTGCCCACATCAGCCAGCCGATCGGACGGATCGGGAAGTTGCGCAGGGCGGCCGACAGCGATTCTTCGATCTTGTGCACGCTGTCATGGAAGGCCCACGCCAGCAGCGGCTGGTCGGCCTGCGGTGCGCCCTCATCGTGGTAGCGCTTGAGCATGGCGCTGGTCATGTAGATGTGGCTCAGCACATCGCCCAGGCGGCCGGACAGCGATTCCTTGAACTTCAGCTTGCCGCCGAGCGTCATCATCGAGATGTCGGCCATCAGCGCCAGATTGGCCGAATAGCGGTCCAGCTTGCGGAAGTAACGGCGGGTGTAGGCATCGCCCGGGGCGGCACCGAAGCGGGCGCCGGTCAGGCCGAACCAGAACGAGCGCACGGCGTTGGAAATGCCGTAGCGGATGTGGCCGAACAGGCTGCGGTCGAATTCCTGCAGGCCGGCACGGGTATCCGGATCCTGTGCAGCCTTCATCTCCTTCAGCACCCACGGGTGGCAGAGAATCGCACCCTGGCCGAAGATCAGCAGGCTGCGGGTCATGATGTTGGCGCCTTCCACGGTGATCGCGATCGGCGCAGCCTGCCAGCTGCGGCCGGCGAAGTTGCGCGGGCCGAGGATGATGCCCTTGCCGCCGATGACATCCATCACGTCCGAGATCACCTCGCGGCTCATGCTGGTGCAGTGGTACTTGGCGATCGCCGACGGTACCGATGGCACGTCGCCGCGGTCGACGGCGGCAGCCGTGGCCTGCGACAGCGCGCTGATCTTGTAGGCCTTGCCGCCGATACGGGCCAGTGCTTCCTCCACGCCTTCAAAGCGGCCGACCGACAGGCCGAACTGCTTGCGGATGCGCGCGTAGGCGCCGGTCACCGCAGCGCCGGCCTTGGCGCCACCGCTGGCGGTGGACGGCAGCGTGATCGAACGGCCCACAGCCAGGCATTCGTTGAGCATGTTCCAGCCCTTGCCGGCCATGGCAGCGCCGCCGATGAGCTGGGTCAGCGGGATGAACACGTCCTTGCCGCGAATCGGGCCGTTCTGGAAGGTCGAGTTCAGCGGGAAGTGGCGGCGGCCGATTTCGACGCCGGCGGTATCGCGCGGCAGCAGGCCCAGAGTGATGCCGATGTCGCGGGTCTCGCCGATCAGGCCATCCGGGTCGTACATGCGGAAGGCCAGACCGATCAGCGATGCGACCGGAGCCAGGGTGATGTAACGCTTGTCGAACGTCAGCCTGACGCCCAGCACCTGCTCGCCATTCCATTCGCCCCGGCAGACGATGCCGTAGTCGGGAATCGAGGTGGCATCGGAGCCGGCAAACGGGCCGGTCAGGCCGAAGCAGGGCACTTCACGACCGTCGGCCAGACGCGGCAGGTACTGGTCCTTCTGCTCCTGGGTGCCGTAATGCACCAGCAGTTCGCCCGGACCCAGCGAGTTCGGCACGCCGACGGTCGAGCTGACCACCGAGGATACCGAGGCCAGCTTCTGGATCACCTTGTGGTGGGCCAGCGCAGAGAAGCCCAGGCCGCCGTATTCCTTCGGGATGATCATGCCGAAGAACTTGTTCTTCTTGATGAAGGCCCACAGCTCCGGCGGCAGGTCGGCGTGGACGTGGGTGATCTCCCAGTCGTTGACCATCCGGCACAGCTCTTCCACCGGGCCGTCGAGGAAGGCCTGCTCCTCGGCGGTCAACTGCGGCTTGGGATAGTTGAGCAGGATGTTCCAGTCCGGATCGCCGGTGAACAGCTCGCCTTCAAAACCGACCGAGCCGGTTTCCAGTGCGATGCGCTCGGTCTGTGACAGCGGCGGCAGTACCTTGCGGAACACCTTCATCATCGGACCGGTCAGCAGCGGCTTGCGGATGAACGGCAGCAGCAGCGGTACAGCGATCACGGCCAGCACGGCGGCGGCGACGATCGTGGCGGTCTGGTTGACGTAGGGGATGAACCAGCAGGCGACCAGCAGCGCGGCGCTGATCAGCGTCCAGGTGACCAGCCGCATGCGGTGGTAGGCGGCGAATGCACCTGCCAGCAGCAGGGCAAGGAAGGGAAGAACGATGCTCATGAGCGTGCTCCGGTGACGTGCTCGTTTGTGACGGACGAAGCTGCGGCGTCCACCGCAGGCAACACGTCCAGATAGTCCAACACAGTAGCGGTAAACGCGTCGTTGTCGTCGCCGGCGACCATGTGCGTGGCCTGCGGCAACTGCACGTGGCGCGCGTGCGGGGCCAGCGCCAGGAATTCGGCCACGGTCTGCGGCGTGACCAGGTCACTGCGCCCCCCACTGACCAGCAGCATCGGGCACTTCACCTGGCGCGCGGCATCGGCCAGCGCATCCTGGTGCTGCTCGCTGTCGCGGGCCAGCTCGGCGACCAGGCGCGGATCCCAGTGCCAGCGCCAGCGGCCGTGACCATCCTCGCGCAGCAGCGCGCGCAGCGACTGCTCGGATTTGCGAGGCCGGTGCGGCATGTAGGCGGAAATCACGTCGGCGGCCTGGGCCAGCGAGGCGAAGCCATCGGGATGGGCGGTCATGAAGGCGAGGATGCGCTCCACGCCCGCGGTATCCCAGCGCGGGGTGATGTCCACCAGCACCATCGCCGAGAACAGGCCCGGCCAGCGCGATTCGGCCAGCAGGCCGAACAGGCCGCCCATCGAGGCGGCGACCAGCACCGGCGGGCGCGGCTGTTCGCCGGCCAGCACGATCAGGTCGTCGGCGAACTGCTCGCCGTGATAGGGCAGGTCGGCGGCATTCCAGTCCGAATCGCCGTGACCGCGGGCGTCGTAGGCCAGCGTCTGCAGGCCGGCAGCAGACAGCGCGCGGGCCGTGGCGTTCCAGGCATGCCGGGTCTGCCCGAAACCGTGGGCGAACAGCACCCGGCCGCGGCGGCCGTGATCGCTGGCCGTGGCGGCCAGCCGTGTGCCGTGCGCGGCTTCCAGACGCAGGTCGTGGAACGCAACGGGTGTGGGGGAAGTAACCATACTTGCTAGTATGGATCGGTTGCGGGGGATGTCAATACTGCATGGTATGGTGCGGCGCGTCAGGTGGCCGGTCTGCATAGCGGAGCCCTTCGGCTGCATCCGCGTACTGCAACGAACCCCGCCGTATGGTTAAATCACTCCATGAATCAACCTGACGCTTCTGCCGGCGAACCGCGCGCCGGCCGCAACAGCCGCCTGAGCGCCGAAGACTGGGCCCAGGCGGCCCTCGATCTGATTGCTGAACAAGGCGTGGGTGCCGTCGCGGTGGAACCGCTGGCGCGGCGCCTCGGCGTCACCAAGGGCAGCTTCTACTGGCATTTCCCCTCGCGCGACGCACTGCTGCAGGCGGCGTTGGAGCGGTGGGAGTTGTTCGAGCAGGAGCAGGTGTTCGGCAGCCTGGAAGACGTGCCGGATCCGCGCGCGCGCCTGCGTCAGCTGTTCCAGATGGTGGCGCACGAAGTGCAGCCGCATATCATCTACAGCGAGCTGCTGAAGGCGCTGGACCATCCGATGGTGCGGCCGGTGATCGACCGCGTTTCGCAGCGTCGCCTCGATTACCTCATCGCCTCGTTCCGTCAGGCAGGCCTGAGCTCCACCGACGCACGCCATCGTGCGCGCCTGGCCTATGCGGCCTATGTGGGCTTCCTGCAGCTGTCGCTGCAGCTGCAGCAGCCGAAGCAGGCGCGGGAGGATTTCGAGGCCTATGTCGAACACCTGATCGAGACGCTCATTCCGAACGGCTGACGGTTTCCGTTGCCCACGAAAAAGCCGCGACCTGATCGCGGCTTTTTTGTTGCCGGTGCAGGGTGGTACGCGCCGGCAGTGCAGAAAGAACAACGGCCCCTTGCGGGGCCGTTGCTGCAGTCATCGATCGATCAACCGATCAGAACTTCTGCTTGTACTGCATGTACATGTAGCGGCCCGGCAGGTCGTACTGCGGGTCGAACATGTTGTAGGACGTCGAGTACGAAACCGGCGGATCCTTGTCCCATGCGTTGTTCAGGCCCAGCATGATGGTGCCCTTCCACGGGGTGTTGTAGCGCACCTGGATGTCGTGGTAAGTGGTGGCACCCATGTGGTTCTTGCCGTTGGCACCATCCGAGCAGTAGCCGACAAGGTCTGCATCACCCACCGGATCGAACGGGCAGTCTTCGGTCATACCGGACTTGTAACGCAGGCCGTAGTTGACGCCGAAATCGCCGTAAGACCAATCGACGTACAGGTTGGAACGGACACGCCAGTACGGATCCTGGTCGAGGTAACGACCGGCGCGACCGTCGAGCGGGGCATCTTCGGTGGACTTGGTGTCCCACTTCGACAGGTAGGTGCTGTCCCAGCTGATGGTGAACTGGCCGAACGAGGTTTCCGGCAGCTTGTACAGCACGCCCAGATCCCAACCTTCCACCTTGTACGAAGACAGGTTCTGCAGCGGCATGTCGACGTTGGTGATGGTGTAGCGCTGGGTTGCAGTGCCGTAGGTCGGATCACGCGTGATCAGGCCGCAGTAGGTTGCCTGTTCCTGCGGCGAACCACCATAGCAGCGATCCATGATGTCCTGGATGGCCGGACGGGTGATCGCGTCTTCAATCTCGATCTGCCACCAGTCCAGGGTCACGTTGAGGCCGGAGACGAAGCTCGGGCTCCACACCAGGCCCAGCGTCTTGCTGGTCGAGGTTTCCGGCTTCAGGTTCGGGTTCGACTTCCAGGTGAATGCTTCGGGCGTCTGCTTGTTGGCGCCGCTGCCAGCGCCAGGCTGCTGGAAGTTGGCCGGCACGCCTTCGGCGGCGCACTGGGCAGCAACTGCACCGGTACGACGACCGCTCGAGGCCGAGCAGGGATCCGCGTAGGTCTCGAACGAATCCGCATCGCCACGGTACAGATTGTTGATGCTCGGCGCACGGAAGCCTTCGGAATAGTTACCACGCACCATCAGGTCGTCGATCGGCTTCCAGCGGAAACCGAACTTGTTGTTGGTGGTGTTGCCGAAGTTGCTGTAGTCCGAATAACGGGTGGCAACGCTGAAGTCCAGCAGCTGGGCGCCCGGCAGATCGGCCAGGACCGGGATCGACAGTTCCAGGTAGAACTCGTCCAGGTCGTAAGCACCCTTGGTCGGCGCAGCGCCGTTACCGGTGCTCAGGCCCGCTGCGATGAAGGCGTCGGGGTCGAACTGGCCGCTTTCCTTGCGGTTCTCATAACCAGCAGCGAAGCCCAGCGCACCGGCCGGCAGCTGCACGATCTCACCGGAGATGTTGGCGTAGTAGCTCTTCGACACCAGGCTGGCCGAATCGTGCGCGGTGAACGACGCGTAATCCAGCGCTTCCTGCGAGATCGAACCCAGGCCACCCAGCGGATTGATCGGCACGCAGCCGGTAATGACCGCACCGGCCGAGGTCAAGCACACCGGCTGACCATCGCGGATCGCCGAGGGGCCATAGGCTTCAGCCAGGCGCTGGCGGTTGAACAGACCGTAGGTCAGGTCGTTCTGGTCGGTCTTGTCGTAGCGGTAGCCGACATCCCAGTCGAAGTTGCGGTCGGCGAACTCGAAGAAGCCTTCAAAGCCACCGTAGAAGTGCCAGTTCTTGACGTTCTGGTTGAACGAACGACCGCCGGTCTCATTGAAGCGACGGGAGACGCTTGTGAGATCGACACCGTACGGGTTGTACATGCTCGACGCGCTGAGACGCTGGCCGGTCACCGGCATGGCTGCCAGCAGCTGTTCGGACTTGCGCTCGTTGTACATCGCCTCGGTACGGAAGGTGATGTTGTCCGTGATGTTGTACGAGCCGAGAGCGAACAGCGAGGTGCGCTCGTTCGGCGTCAGCAGGTAGTTGTCCGGAGAAGTGTTGTAGCCGTGAACGTTCGCGTCGAACGGGGTTTCAACACCGTTGATGATCACGTAACGCTGGTCATTGCGGATGTAGGAGCCCGGGATGCCGGTGCTGCTCTGGCCACCGAAGAACGGCGGGCCGCCAGCGGAGATCTTGCGATCGCCGGCCATGACTTCCTTCTCGTTCACGTAGGACGCGCCCAGCACCAGCGACGCACGGTCGGTGGTGGTGCCGATGGTGAAGTCATAGGCTTCACGCTCGCCGTCGCCCTGGCTGTACTGGCCCTTGTAGAAGTTTGCCTCGGCGCCGTCGAAGTTCTGCTTGGTGATGATGTTCACCACGCCGGCGATGGCATCCGAGCCGTAGATGGTCGAAGCGCCGTCCTTCAGGACGTCGATGCGCTCGATCATCGCGGTCGGGATGGTGTTCAGGTCGACGCTGCCGTCCAGACCGGTGGTCCAGCGACGGCCGTTGACCAGCACCAGGGTGCGCTCGGCGCCGAGGTTGCGCAGGCTGACGCCGGCCGAACCGTCACCACCGTTGTTGAAGGTGCGGTTCAGTGCGGCACCGTTGGCGGCGACGCGCTGCAGGATATCGGCAACCGAGGTCACACCCTGCTTTTCGATGTCGGCGCGGGTCAGGCTCAGGACCGGCTGCGAGGTTTCGATGTCGGTGCTCTTGATGCGCGAACCGGTCACCGAAATGCGATCCAGGTTGGTCGCTTCCTGCGCCTGGGCGGTTACGGACGTGGCCGCACCCGCGATCAGCGCGACGACAACAGCGTCACGCAGCTTGTTGGACTGGAAATTCATTGGCTCTCTCTCTCCAAGAAATCTTGGCTGGGGTTATGCCCGGCGGGGAAGCGAAAGTGCGCTTCCAAATCGCGAGGCTGAGCCGATAGTAGCGGGCGCCTGCAAAGAATTAAAGCTGTGTTAATCAAAGCTGTGATTTGTGTAAATTGATGGAATGTCAATACTTTTCAACGGCTTGCAGTAGGGTTTGTGGCATGGTGCCTCGTTTGTTAAAAAAAAATGATGAAAAAAGTTTCCATTGATATGTATCGAAACATGTCGCGGCGGCGAGAAACGCACACATTGCGACAGCGCCGGAGGGGCGCAGAGGGAGTGCGGCACACGCAAACGCAACGGGCGCCTTCCGGCGCCCGCGATGTCACTGCATGAGGGAGGTGCGAGCGGTCAGAGATCCTGCTCGTAACGCACATACGGCACGGTGCCGTCGTCGTTGCTCTCGTTGCGTGGAGAGAAGGGGTTCTTGCCGCGGCTGATCACGTTCTCGGCGCCGACGGTGAGCTGGCCGGACCACGGCGTCCGCCAGGTCAGGCCGATGCCCAGACCTTCCCACTTGCCAGGGCGGCCGGGTACGTCGACCACGCGGCCGATGATGCTGCCGGTGAAGTTGCCGTAACCGGCGCCGAGGCTGAGGCTCTTGCTGTCCCAGCGATCGACCAGGGCCGGCGAGGCATCGGCCAGCGGAACCAGGCGTGCCTTGGCGTAGGTGCCGGCGATGGACACGAATCCTTCGCGGCCGATGTTCTTCTGCGCGAACACGGTCAGGTCGTTCTGCTCGGCACGCAGCGACGGCGTCTTGTTCGGGCCGGCCAGCCAGGCGGGCAGTGTTTCGCGACCGGTACCGGCGGTGATGCCCAGGCGGCTGCTGCCCCGGTTCAGGGCAGCCGTGCCGGTGAAGCGGCGGCTGCTGAGGTCATCGTCGTCGCCCAGGCTGGCCAGCATGCAGTGGCTGGCCAGACCGCTGATGCTGGTACTGCTGCTGTTGCTGCAGAGCAGGCCCAGCGAGTCGCCCGACGACAAGCCAAAGGCCGCATCCAGCGAATTGCGGCCGAAATGCCAGCGGGCGCCAGCGGCCTGCTCACCGGTGGGTTCCAGGTAGAGCAGGGCTTCGACCTTGCCGCTGCCCTTGTTCCACACCGGCAGCACCGTGCGGGTGTCCTTGCTCTGCGCATGCGCGCCCGCGACCGCGCCAAGGGCGATCAGCAGGGCCAGCGGTAGACGCAGATAGGTACGCATCGGACCAGTTCAGACAGGGACAGACAACGGAAGTTCCCGCAGGGGCGGGGACTCGATCCTAGAGTGTTTATGATTTCTTAACAAGCCTTGATCCTCCCCAGGTGCAAGACCCGCCGCTTACTGAAGGCGTTCAGGTGCCGGAACAGCCCCCTCGGCACCGTGGAACAGTATGCCGAACTCCGTCAACGGGAAGTGATACTCCCGTCCGCAGAATTCGCAGCGGACTTCGACCTCGCCGGTGGCTTCGGCCGCCGCCCGCGCCTCTTCCTCGCCCAGCGACTGCAACATCGAGGCGACCCGCTCGCGCGAGCAGGAGCAGGCAAAGGACAGTGGCTTGCTGCCCATCAGCTCCGCCTTCTCCTCATGGAACAAGCGGTGCAGCAGCTGCTCGGCGGGAGTAGCGAGCAGTTCGGCCCTGCCCAGGGTCTCGAACAGGGCACTGGCGCGTGACCAGCCATCTTCGTCGCCCTCGTCGCCGGGTAGTTTCTGCAGCAGAAGGCCGCTGGCCCCCGTGCGGTCGGCGGCCAGCAGCAGTCGCGTCGGCAACTGCTCGGACTGCCGGAAGTAGTCCTCGAAGGCCTCGTCCAGTTCCGCGGCGCTGAGCCCGACCAGGCTCTGGTAGCGCTGCGGTTCGCGCGGGTCCAGCCCGGGGTTCTCGATGGTGATGGCGAGGAGGGCGTCATCGCCCAGGCTCGACAGATCGCGCGGCGCGTCGGCGCCCTCGCTGAGCTGGGCGATGCCGCGCAGGGTGCCGGCGGCGGTGCATTCGGCGAACAGCGTGCGCAGCGTGGTGCTGCTGCGCAGCTGGATGGACAGGCGGCCGTCGACCTTGGTGTGGCCGGTGAACAGCGCCGAGGCCACGCAGGCTTCGCCGAGCAGCTCGGCTGCGGCATCCGGGTAATGGGCATGGGACAGGATTTCCTGCCAGGTGGCCTGCAGGCGCACGTGTACGCCGCGGACACCCGCGTCGGGAAGCAGGAAGCGGATCAGGGAATCAGGTTGGGCGGTCATCGGCTCACATCGCGCGGAAACAGGGGTGGTTGCCGGATAATGCGCCGACAGCCAGGCAGAAGAAGGATGCACCACTAATGGGGGCAGAGGGAGAGCAGGACAAGGTGAAGGTGGCCGGGGACGTTCCGCGCCGCCGGCGTTGGCACTGGAAGCGGCTGCTGTGGCTGCCGGTGCTGTTCGTGGCCTTCAGCTGCCTGCAGGTGCTGGTGCTGCGCTTCGTGGATCCGCCCATTTCCAGCGTGATGCTGTGGCGCTACGGGGAGGCGCTGGGTGCGGGCGACTGGGCCTACCGGCTGCACTACCAGTGGCGGGATCTGGACCAGATGGCGCCGAGCCTGCCGATTTCGCTGGTGGCGGCCGAGGACCAGCGTTTCCCCGAACACAGTGGGTTCGATCTGCAGGCCATCGAGAAGGCGCGTGACCACAACGCGCGGGGCGGCCGGCTGCGCGGGGCCAGCACCATCAGCCAGCAGGTGGCCAAGAACCTGTTCCTCTGGCAGGGCCGCAGCTGGATCCGCAAGGGCCTGGAGGTCTGGTACACGGTGCTGATCGAAACGTTGTGGCCCAAGCAGCGGATCCTGGAGATGTACGCGAACATCGCCGAGTTCGGTGACGGCGTGTACGGTGCGCAGGCGGCGGCGAAGACCTTCTGGGGCAAGGACGCCGCGCGCCTCAGCCCGGCCGAGAGCGCACGGTTGGCGGCCGTGTTGCCGGCACCGCGGCGCTACAGCGCGGCCTCGCCCGGTCCCTACGTACAGCGTCGCGCCGCGTGGATCCAGCGCCAGGCCCGGCAGCTGGGCGGCGCTGCGTACCTGGCCGAGGACTGAGGCGGGCGTCTGCGCCGCTCCGCACTGGCGACGTACAATCCGGGCATGATCCGTGAACGCCTCACCGTCGTCATTGCCGCCTGCAACGAAGCTCTGGCGCTGCCGGTACTGCACCCGCGCCTGTGCGCGGTACTGGATGCGATGCCGGACATCGATGGCCACATCCTTTACGTTGACGACGGCAGCCAGGACGGAACCTGGGAGGTGATCGCCGCGCTGGCGCAGTCCGAGCCACGCGTGTCGGCGCTGAAGCTGTCGCGCAATTTCGGGAAGGAGGCCGCGCTGACCGCCGGGCTGGATCTCGTCCGCGAGGGTGCGGCGATGATTCTCGATGCCGACGGCCAGGATCCACCGGAGCTGCTGCCGCAGTTCGTGGCGCGGTGGCGCGAGGGTTATGACAACGTCTATGGCACGCGCCGGGCGCGCGCGGGCGAGAGCTGGGTCAAGCGTGCGACCGCGGCGATGTTCTACCGGGTGATCGGCCGCCTGTCGCGCACGCCGATTCCCGCCGATACCGGGGACTTCCGCCTGCTGTCGCCACGCGCGCTGAGCGCGTTGCGTGAAATGCGTGAGCGTCACCGTTTCATGAAGGGGCTTTTCAGCTGGGTTGGCTTCCGCCGGGTGGCGGTGCCGTACCAGCGCCACCCGCGGGTGGCCGGCAGCAGCAAGTTCAGCCTGTGGCGGCTGTGGAACTTCGCGCTGGAAGGCATCACCGGTTTCTCCACCGTGCCGCTGCGCGCGGCCACCTATCTGGGCCTGGCCACTGCGGCGGTGGCCTTCGTGTTCGGTGTCTGGGTGATCGTGAAGGCCGCGATGTACGGCGACCGCGTGGCGGGCTGGCCGACGATGATGGCGGTGATCCTGTTCCTGGGCGGCGTGCAGCTGATCGCGCTGGGCCTGATCGGCGAGTACCTGGGGCGCCTGTATGAGGAGTCCAAGCAGCGTCCCCTGTACCTGGTTGACGCCTGGCTAGCATCGTCCGTGGCAGACTCCGTCGTGCAACCCACCCTGGGAGGGCAGGCAGATGACGTCGGTACGGCAACTGTTGGACGGCAAGTCCCCTGAAGTGCATGCGGTCGCGCCCGGCGCGGCGGTGATCGATGCGATCCGGCTGATGGCCGAAAAGGGCATTGGTGCGGTGCTGGTGATGGAAGGGCCGCGACTGGTCGGCATCCTGTCCGAACGTGATTACGCCCGCAAGATCGTGCTGCGCGATCGTTCCTCACGCGATACGGCGGTGGCCGAGATCATGACTGCGAAGGTGGTGACGGTGGCGCCCGGCGAACAGGTCGAACATTGCCTGCAGCTGGTCACCGATTACCGTATCCGCCATCTGCCGGTGGTGGAGGGGGGACAGGTGCTGGGGGTGATTTCCATCGGCGATCTGGTGAAGTCGGTGATCGATGCACAGCGCCGCGAGCTGGACCAGCTGCAGCAGTACATCGTGGCGGGATGAGTTTTCGCTGGCGGGCCCGCCGGCCCGCTGTTCGGAGCCGAAGCCGAAGCCGAAGCCGAAGCCAAAGCCAAAGCCAAAGCCAAAGCCAAAGCGGCGCCTTGCTGATGCGCCGGAAGGCGGAGGGCATGGCCGTGCAGGACACGCCGTAAACCCATCCATGGGGGCTCGATGGCGCCATCCATGGCGCCAACGGTCCTGCACGGCCATGCCCTCCGCTTCTGGATACATTGCGGCGAGCGCGGTGGGTAGCGGCCAATCTGGGTTGGCAACACTTTGTCGTTCCGCGTGCCCTTCAATTCGCGATCCAACAAACGTGCCTACTTCGCGTACTGCCCGCCGCAGTCGGCATCCTTGCCGGGGCCCAGTTCGATCGTGGCCAGTAGCGCGGCCGGTGGCGCGATGCTTCCCAGCGCCAGGGCGACCGCACCGCGGACGCCGAGCGCCTTGAAGTCCGGGCGGAACGAAGGATCCTTGAACGTTCCCGCGATGTGCAGCGGCGAGCGCAGCACGAGGATGCTGCGGTCCTTCGGCCGTGGCTTCAGCAGCAGGTCCAGCGACTCATCGCGCAGGCTGACGGTGCCTTCGCCGAGAATCAGCGTGTCGGTGGTATCGACGGCGAACGTGCGGCTGGTCATCAATCCCTCGCGTACGCCGAAGTCGGCAAAGGCGCAGCGCAGCGGAATCTGCTTGTCGCCGGTCACCAGGAACTTGACTGCCTCGGTGATGTCCAGCCCGGCCAGTTCCATCACCAGATTGCCGACGTGGCCACGTCCCATTGCCAGGCCCACATCGCCATTGCTGCTGCCCAGCATGGCGGCGATCGAGTTGCCGCGGCCGCTGAGGTCGATTTCGCCACCGATGCCGCCCTTGGCCTGCTCGGCCAGCTTCGCATCCGGGAACAGTTGTCCCAGCTGCACGCCGCGCACGCTGGCCTTGAGCGCGGTGGCGATCTGCGGCTGCCGCGCATCCATGCGGATCGTGCTGCGGATGTCACCACCGGCCACACCGAAGTTCAGCGGGTCCAGCCGCAGCACGCCATCGTCCAGCAGCAGATGCGCATCCATATCGTCAAGCGGCAGCGATGGTGCGTTGATGCGATGTGCCTTCCAGCGCACATCGGCATCCATCGCGCGCAGCTTGCCGAGATTGTACGGCGTGTCCGGCAGCACCCTGGTACGCGCCGCCACGCGTGCGGCCTCGGCCTTCTGCTCGGCGTTGGCGGTCTCGCCGCCACCGGTTCTGGGCGGGGCGCCGACAAAGCCGGCCAGGTCGTCGAAGTCCAGCCGGCGGGACTCCAGCGTGGCCGTCAGGCGCGGGCGCGCACCACCTGTTTCGAACTTCACATTGCCGCCGAGATCGCTGTCGCCGACCTTGCCGGTGAACTGCTCGTAGCGCCACACGTTATGGTCGCGCTTCAGGCGCCCCTCCAGGGCATAGGGCGGCGAAGGCGGAATGGCGATGCCCAGCAGGGGATACAGGTCGGCCAGATCCTGGCCACTGAGCGCGAAAGCGAGGTCGAGCACCTGCAGCTGGAAGGGATTGGTCAGGGTGCCATGGGCGACGGCATGGGTGGCACCTGCACGCCCATCAAGATGGATGCGGAAGGGATGATCGCTGTCGGTCAGTTCCAGCGGAGATTCGGTGCCGCCGCGAAGGGTGAAAGGATTGCCCTGCCAACGACCCTTGCCCTGCACCAGCAGGGGCGGCGCGGCATCCGCCTGCCTGGGCCGGCCACTACGCACATTGACATGGATGTCGGTGCGACCCGCCGCGTCGATGAACTGCAGGCGGCCGTCATCGATACGCAGCCGCTTGAGCTGGGGCGTGGCGCCGCCGCGGCTGTCACCCAGGAAATCCCAGTTGCCCGGCTCGCCCTTGCGTGGGGCGGTTTCCAGCAGCACGTCGGGACGGGTCAGGCGGATCTCGGGGAGCTGCACGCTGCCCCGCAGCAGGGGCCACACCCGCAGGTCGATTTCGACCCGGTCGGCACTGGCCATGTTCGGCTGCTTCGCCCATGACGCATTGGCGAACGTGACGGTGTCGGCGCGGATCGTGCTGGTACGGCCGAGGTCGACATCCAGGTGGCCGATCTGCAGCACGCGGCCGGTCCGCGCCTGTACCGCCCGCTCGACCGGCCCCTTGAACCAGTTCCAGTCCCAGAGCGCGATCAATACCAGGATGGCCGCCAGCAGGAACACCAGCACCGCCAGCCAGCGCTGGCCTCGCGGGCCAGGGCGGCGGAAGCGCCAGCGCGACGGACGCGGCGGAGCAGGGGAGGCAGTCGCATTCACGCTGCCATGGTTGCCCTGCGCGGGTGGACGCAGCGCGAAGCGTTCATGTGCGCGGTGTGCACAGGAACGCGTGTGGCACGGATATCTACAGCACCTGCATGGTCACCGCGACGAAGTGGCAGACACTGCCGCCGATCACGAACAGGTGCCAGATCGCATGCGAATAGGGGATCGATTCGCGGTGATAGAAGTAGGTTCCCAGCGTGTAGGAGATACCTCCGGCCAGCAGCCAGCCCAGCGTCCAGCCATCGATGGAGGCCAGCATGGGCTTGACCGCGACGATCACCAGCCAGCCCATGGCCACGTAGATGGCGGTGGACAGGCGCTTGAAGCGGCCGGTATAGAACAGCTTGAACACCACGCCGGCCAGGGCCAGCGTCCAGATCGCGGCGAACAGACCCCAGCCCCACGGGCCACGCAGGCCGATCAGCGTGAACGGCGTATAGGTACCGGCGATCAGTACATAGATCGCGCAGTGGTCGAAGACCTTCAGCCTGCCCTTGGCAACCGGATGCTGGATGGCGTGGTAGAGGGTGGAGGCGGTGTACAGCAGCAGCAGCGCGATGCCGAACACGATCGCACCTGCCAGTTGCCAACCATCGCCGTAGATGGCGGCCAGGGTGATCAGCACGGCACCCGCACCGAGCGCCAGTACGGCGCCGAGACCGTGGGTCAGCGCACTGGCGATTTCTTCGCGGATCGAAGCAACGGAAGTCGAGGACATGGCGTAGGCATCATTCGCGGGGAGGGGGACCCGCGCCCCCCTATCATCGCCGCGATGGCGGGCGCATGCACGCCCGCCTCCACACGGAAGTCCGATGTCCTGACTGGCCGGATTCAGCCAGCGGTTAGGGTGTGCGCGGCCTCGCGGGTGGCGGCAAAGCGCACGTCGGGCGCGCGCTCCTGCGCCAGCTGCAGGTTGACCCGGGTCGGCGCGAGATAGACCAGATGGCCGGCGGCGTCCAGCGCCAGGTTCAGTGCGTTCTTCTCGCGGAACTCTTCCAGCTTCTTCTCGTTGCTGCAGTGGATCCAGCGCGCAGTGGTGACGCTGACCGGCTCGAAGGTGGCTTCCACGCCGTACTCGTCCTTCAGGCGGTAAGCGGCCACGTCGAACTGCAGCACGCCCACCGCACCCAGGATCAGATCGTTGCTGGTCAGCGGCCTGAAGAACTGGGTCGCGCCCTCTTCGGAGAGCTGGGCCAGGCCCTTCTGCAGCTGCTTGAGCTTGAGCGGATCGCGCAGGCGCGCACGGCGGAACAGCTCCGGGGCGAAGTTGGGGATGCCGGTGAAGGTGACGGCCTCGCCTTCGGTGAAGGTATCGCCGATGGAAATGGTGCCGTGGTTGTGGATGCCGATCACATCGCCCGGCCAGGCCTCGGCGGCGATTTCACGGTCGCTGGCCATGAAGGTCAGGGCGTTGGCCAGCTTCATCTCCTTGCCGGTGCGCACGTGGAAGGTCTTCATGCCCGCGCTGAAGCGGCCCGAGCACACCCGCATGAAGGCGACGCGGTCGCGGTGCTGCGGGTCCATGTTGGCCTGGATCTTGAACACGAAGCCGGTCAGCTTGCTCTCTTCCGGGGCGATCTCGCGGCCGGTGGTGGCGCGTGCCTGCGGCGATGGCGCGTGCTCGACGAAGAAGTCCAGCAGGGGCTGCACGCCGAAGTTGTTCACGCCCGAACCGAAGAACACCGGCGTCTGCTTGCCCTCGCGATAGGCCTGCAGGTCGAACGGATGGCTGGCGCCCTGCACCAGCTCCAGTTCATCGCGCAGGTCGGCCAGCATCTGTACGCCGATCTTCTCGGCCAGGCCGGGAGCGTCGATCGACGGGAAGATGGTCGAATCCTGGCGGGTGAAGTTGCGACCCGGTTCGTACAGGTGCACCTCGCCGGTCAGCAGGTGGACCACGCCCTTCAGGCGCTGGCCCATGCCGATCGGCCAGGTGACGGGCGCGCACTGGATGCCCAGCACGGTTTCCACTTCATCCAGCAGTTCGATCGGATCCTTGCCCTCGCGGTCCAGCTTGTTGATGAAGGTCATGATCGGGGTGTCGCGCAGGCGGCACACTTCCATCAGCTTGATGGTGCGCTCTTCCACGCCCTTGGCCACGTCGATCACCATCAGTGCCGAGTCCACCGCGGTCAGCACGCGGTAGGTGTCCTCGCCGAAGTCGGCGTGGCCGGGGGTGTCGAGCAGGTTGACGATCTTGCCTTCGTACGGGAACTGCATCACCGAGGAGGTGACGGAGATGCCGCGTTCCTTCTCCAGCGCCATCCAGTCGGAGGTGGCATGGCGGGCCGCCTTGCGGCCCTTGACCGAACCGGCCATCTGGATCGCGCCTCCGAACAGCAGCAGCTTTTCGGTCAGCGTGGTCTTGCCGGCGTCAGGATGGGAGATGATGGCGAAGGTGCGGCGACGCGACGCTTCGGTGGCGACTTCGGACATGGCAGTGGCGCCCGCCCGGGGCGCTTTTCAAAGAGATAAGCGCCTGATTATACCGGCCGTGGCCGGTCAGCGCCCGGCCGCGCCCTCGGTATCACCCTGGCGGGCGAACTGCAGCTGTCCCTGGGAGGTGAAGATGCGCACGGGTACCGAGCGCAGGGCCATGCCGCGGTTGACCTGCACCACGAAATGCAGGTGCGGGGCGCTGCTGTAGCCGCTGTTGCCGGACAGGCCGATTGGTTGTCCGGCCTGCACGGCCTGGCCACGACGGACGCGCATGCCGCCTGCCTGCAGATGGCCGTACAGCGCCATGCTGCCGTCGCTGTGCAGGACACGGATGAAATTCGCCCTGCCGCCGTCGCGCTCGCGGTCCTGGCCGTTGCCGCGGAAGCCGTCCTGGATCTGCATCACGGTTCCCTCGCGCGCGGCCAGCACCAGCGTCGCCTCGGGCAGGGCGAAGTCCACGGCGTCGCGGTTCTCCTCGTCATCGTGGCTGAACCGGCCCTGCGGCGCCTGGTCCACGCGCAGGCGTGCGGCGTCGAACGGCAGGCGGTAGGCCACGTCTTCGGCGCGGGCGTCGGGACGGCCCGGTACCGACTGCAGGCGTACGTCGAGCGTGCTGCCGCCCACGGGCGGGGGCAGGTGACCGACCACGAAGCTGCTGTCGCCCTGCACCAGCGACCGTACCGGCAGGCCCTCGATGGGGCGCCCGGGTCCAGCGCGCAGTTCAACCTGTAATGGGCCGGCCAGGGTGTTGTCGATCCGGGCCTGCCAGTATTCGCCCACCTGCTGCAGCCGCAGTTGCGCCATGGGGGCCGCCTGGCCGATGCCCTGCGTGCTGGGCGCGGGGGCCGGTGAGGGCACCAGGCCCCAGCCCTGCCGCCAGTCGGCCGCTCCGGCGGTGGTGCTGATCAGCAACGGCAGCAGCAGGCAGGACAAGGGCAGGCGCGGCATCGGGCGTTCCGGACAGGGGGACCGCCGCGACTGTACCTGATCCGCAAAAGGTGGGCCGCAGCGATCGCTCCGGGTATTCATCGCTTTATCCGCATGAAGGGATTGACATGCGCGGAAAGCGATGGCATCGTGGCTCCACCATCGAGACCGGCAGAGGGACAGGCCCTTTGAAGCCGGGGCAGCCCGCAGGCGCGCAAGCGCCGGCGTAGGTGCCAAATCCTGCGGGGACCGTGGCGTCCACCGGAAGATGGTTCGAACCATGCACCGCAGGTGCATCTCGAACGCGAGCCCCGCGAAGGCTCGATGGCCGATTCCCCTAACGGATCCCGCCATGAGCTTCGCCCCCAGCACCACGCTTCGCCCCGAACCCTTTGTCCCCGTCAGCGTGCCGGTCGAAGACCGCGTGCACGCCGAGCGCGGCGAGTTCGCCGCGGTGCTGTCGATGCGCCACGCCGGCGCGTGCCCGGTACGCGTTCGCTACGAATGGGTGGGACCGGTCGATGCACCGGTGGTGGTACTGGCTGGCGGCATCTCCGCCCATCGCCATGTGGCGTCCAACGCGCAGTTCGCCGAGAAGGGCTGGGCCGAGGAACTGGTCGGCAGTGGCCGCACGCTCGATCCGCAGCAGCTGCGCGTTCTGGCGTTCGACTTCATCGGTGCGGATGGCGCGCTGGACGTGCCGATCGACACGGCCGACCAGGCCGACGCGCTGGCCCTGCTGCTGGATCACCTGGGCATCCGCACACTGAAGGCGTTTGTCGGCTACTCCTATGGCGCCCTGGTCGGGCAGCAGTTCGCTGTCCGCCATCGCGCCCGCGTGCGCCAGCTGGTGCTGGCCAGTGGTGCGCACCGTCCGCACCCCTATGCCGCGGCGTGGCGTGCGTTGCAGCGCCGGGCGGTCGCCCTGGGACAGCTGCAATGCGGTGAAGACCATGGCCTGGCACTGGCCAGGCAGTTCGCGATGCTCAGCTACCGCACGCCGGAAGAGTTCGGCGAGCGCTTCGACGCTCCGCCCGAGGTGGTCAACGGCCGCGTCCGTGTGGCCGCCGAGGACTACCTCGACGCGGCGGGCGCGCAGTACGTCGCGCGCACCCCAGTGACCGCCTACCTGCGCCTGTCCGAATCGATCGACCTGCACCGCGTGGATCCCACCGCCATCCTGCCGCCAACCGTGGTGGTGGCCGTGGAAGGCGATCGGCTGGTGCCGTTGGCCGACCTGGTCGGTCTGGTCGAGGGGCTGGGTCCGCGCGGCAGCCTGCGCGTGCTGCGCTCCCCATACGGCCACGACGCCTTCCTCAAAGAAACCGATCGCATCGACGCGATCCTCGCTACCGCCTTCCGCACTTCTGGAGAGACCGCATGAGCCTGCACGCCGCCGAGCCGTCCTGTTGTCGCACCACTGCCGCCGTCCGCGCCGGCATCGATCGTGACACCGCCCATGGCGCGGTCACTCCACCGATCGTGCTGTCGTCGAACTTCAGCTTCGAAGGCTTCGGCAACAAGCGCCAGTACGACTACACGCGCAGTGGCAATCCGACGCGCGACCTGCTGGGCGAAGCACTGGCCGAACTGGAAGGCGGAGCCGGTGGCGTGGTCACCGCTACCGGCATGGGCGCCATCAACCTGGTGCTGAATGCCCTGCTGCAGCCGGGCGACACGCTGGTGGTACCGCACGATGCCTACGGCGGCAGCTGGCGCCTGTTCAACGCGCTGGCGAAGAAGGGGCATTTCGAACTGGTCACCGCCGACCTCACCGACCCGCGCACGCTGGCGCAGGCCCTGGCCACCCAGCCACGGCTGGTGCTGGTGGAAACCCCGTCCAACCCACTGCTGCGCATCACCGACCTGCGCTTCGTCATCGAGGCGGCGCACAAGGCCGGGGCGCTGGTGGTGGTCGACAATACGTTCCTGTCGCCGGCGCTGCAGCAGCCGCTCTCCTTCGGTGCCGATCTGGTGCTGCATTCGACCACCAAGTACATCAACGGCCACAGCGATGTCGTCGGCGGTGCGGTGATCGCACGTGATCCCGCGCTGCACGAACAGCTGGTGTGGTGGGGCAACGCACTCGGGCTGACCGGCTCTCCCTTCGACGCTTTCCTGACCCTGCGCGGCCTGCGCACGCTGGATGCACGCCTGCGTGTGCACCAGGAGAACACGGCCTCGATCGTCGCGCTGCTGGACGCGCACCCCGCCGTGGCCCGGGTGTATTACCCCGGCCTGGCCGACCATCCCGGTCATGCCATCGCCGCACGCCAGCAGAGCGGCTTCGGCGCGATGCTGTCGTTCGAGCTGGCCGACTGCGCCGGCGAGGATCCGCACGCTGCCGTGCGCGCGTTTGTCGATGGACTGCGCTGCTTCACCCTGGCCGAATCGCTGGGCGGCGTGGAAAGCCTGGTCGCGCATCCGGCGACCATGACCCACGCAGCGATGAGCGTTGAGGCGCGTGCTGCCGCCGGCATCAGCGAAGGGCTGCTGCGCCTGTCGGTCGGCATCGAGGCCGAGCGCGACCTGCTGGCCGACCTGGGCGCGGCGCTGGCACGCGCCGAAGCGGTGATCGACGCTGCCGCACGTCGCAAACAGGTGGTGGACGCATGAGCGCGCTGGCTGCCGAGATTCCGGCGCTGGGCGGCGGTCGCCTGGCACTGCTGGGCACCGGGACGGTGGGCTCTGCGTTCGTGCAGCGCTACCAGGCCCTGCAGGCGCGCGGCCTGGAACTGCCCAGCGTGCAGTGGCTGGCCAACTCGCGTACTGCGCTGGCCATCGACCGCGATCTGGCCCTGCCGCTCGAACTGGCGCGGCGCGCACCGCGTGGCGGCCAGAGCGTGCCACCGTGGGCCGGTGCCGAAGGGCTGGAGCGTGGCGATGTGGTGGTTGATGCCACCGCCAGCGAAGACGTGGCCGCCCGCCATGCGCAGTGGCTGGCGCGCGGGGTGCATGTAGTGACGGCCAACAAGCTGGGCCGGGGCGGGCAGCTGTCACGCGCGAAGGCCATCGCCGAGAGCTGCGCCGACAGCGGCGCCCGGTACGGCGACAGTGCCACCGTGGGGGCGGGACTGCCGCTGTTGAGCAGCCTGCGCGCGCTGGTGGCCGGGGGGGATCACATCCACGCGATCGAGGGGGTGTTGTCCGGTTCCCTGGCCTGGTTGTTCCATCGCTATGACGGCCGTTCGCCGTTCTCGGCTGCAGTGCGCGAGGCGCTGGCCGCGGGTTACACCGAACCGGATCCGCGCCTGGATCTGTCCGGCGAGGATGTGCGGCGCAAGCTGCTGATTCTGGCGCGCAGCAGCGGACTGGCGCTGGATGCCGCACAGGTGCACGTGGATTCACTGGTGCCCTCGGCGTTGGCTGCGCTGCCGCTGGACGAAGCATTGGCCGAACTGGAGCAGCTGGACGCACCGCTGCAGGCGCGCTGGCAGCAGGCGACGGACAGCGGCCGTGTTCTGCGCTTCGTCGGCCGGGTCGACGCTGACGGCGCACAGGTGGGGCTGCGTGAACTGCCGGCCGATCATCCACTGGCGCAAGGGGCGGGCACCGACAACCGCGTCGCCATCCACAGCGACCGCTATCGCACCCAGCCGTTGCTGATCCAGGGGCCGGGAGCGGGCGCGGAAGTCACTGCTGCCGCATTGCTGGATGACGTGCTGCGCATCGTGGGATGAGCAGCGTCCCGCTGCGCCCGCCGGGCATGGCCCGGTGTTGTCCGCACCGCTGCGCTCGCCGGGCATGGCCGGGCGCTCCCCACCCCGCGGCGCTACCCAACCCGCGGCGCCGGCGGGGATTGGCCGGGCGCTACCGCAATTGTGTTGTTGGGCCGGGTAGCGCGGGGCCTTGCCCGGCGGATCCGCAGTTTCAGCGCCCTTTCAACACCTTCAGCAGCGCGGCATTGAACTGCCTGGGGTCCTGTACCTGCGGCGAATGGCCCAGTTCGGCGAATTCGACCAGCGTCGCGCCGGCAATCGCCGCAGCGGCCGATTTGCCCAGCGCCGGATAGTTGCCCAACCGTGCCTTCACTTCTGCCGGTGCCAGGTCACGACCGATCGCGGTGCGGTCCTTCTGGCCGATGAACAGCGCGGTCGGCACCTTCAGATTCTTCAGCTCGTACACCACCGGCTGGTTGAACACCATGTCCGAGGCAAGTGCCTGGCTCCAGGCCACCGCCTGCCTGCCGTCGCCCTCGTACATGCCCGCTTGCATGCGTGCCCAGGTTTCATAGGCAGGCTTCCAGGTGCCGTCGTAGTACACGTCCAGCTGGTAGCGGCGGATGCTCTCGTAACTGGTTTTCAGCTCGCCGGCATACCAGGCATCGACGCTTCGCCACGGCACGCCCAGCGCCTTCCAGTCCTCCAGGCCGATCGGATTGACCAGCGACAGGCTGCGCAGGTCCTGCGGATAGGTCAGTGCATAGCGCACCGCCAGCATGCCCCCCATCGAATGGCCGACCAGGTGCACGGGCAGGCCGCCGAGCTGCAGCTGCTGCAGCAGTGCATGGGTGTTGGCGGCGAGCTGGCCGAATGAATACTGGTAGCGCTCGGGCTTGCTGGATTTGCAGAAGCCGACCTGGTCAGGTGCGATCACTCGGTAACCGGCGGCGAGCAGGGGAGGGATGGTTTCCTTCCAGGTCGCCGCGCAGAAATTCTTGCCATGCAGGAGCACCACCACGCCGATCGGCGCGGTCGTCGGCGCGATATCCAGATAGGCCATCTGCAGCGGTTGCTGCTGCGATTCCAGGGTGAAGGTCTGTACCGGATGGCCGTAATCGAAGCCCTCCAGCCGCGGCCCATAGGCGGGAGCGGCAGCGGCGGTGAGGGGCAGGCAGGCCAGCAATGCGGCGGCGATCACGCGCATGGGACATTCCGTGACAGGGGATGCCCGAGCCTAACCGGAATGCGGTGACGGTGTCGTCCGGCAGATGCCCGTCATCAGCACTCGATGACATTCACCGCGAGGCCGCCGCGGCTGGTTTCCTTGTACTTGTCCTGCATGTCGCGGCCGGTGTCGCGCATGGTCTTGATGACCTTGTCCAGCGACACCTTGTGCTTGCCATCGCCGCGCATCGCCATGCGCGAGGCGTTGATCGCCTTCACCGCGCCCATCGCGTTGCGCTCGATGCAGGGAATCTGCACCAGCCCACCGATCGGGTCGCAGGTCAGGCCGAGGTTGTGTTCCATGCCGATTTCTGCGGCATTCTCGATCTGGCTTGGATTGCCGCCCAGCGCCGCAACCAGGCCGCCGGCCGCCATCGAGCAGGCCACGCCCACTTCGCCCTGGCAGCCCACTTCGGCACCGGAAATCGAAGCATTCTCCTTGTAGAGGATGCCGATCGCCGCCGAGGTCAGCAGGAAGTCGAACACGCGCTGCTCGTTCGCGCCCGGGCAGAACCGGTCGAAGTAATGCAGCACCGCGGGCAGCACGCCGGCCGCACCGTTGGTCGGCGCGGTCACCACGCGGCCACCGGCGGCGTTTTCCTCGTTCACGGCCAGCGCGTACAGATTGACCCAGTCCAGCGTGGTCAGCGGATCGCGCATCGCCGCTTCCGGCTTCGACGACAGCTCGCGGTACAGCGCCGGCGCGCGACGGCCGACCTTCAGGCCGCCCGGCAGCACGCCTTCCTCGCGGATGCCGCGCGTCACGCATGACTGCATCGCGCTCCAGATCTCGCGCAGCTGGGCGCGGATCTCGTCCTCGCTGCGCCAGCACTTCTCGTTCTCGAACATCAGCTGCGCGATGCTCAGGCCGCTGCGCGCGGTCTGCGCGAGCAGCTCGTCGCCGCTCTTGAACGGATAGGGCAGTGGGGTTTCGTCGGGCACGATGCGGTCATCGGCCGCGTCGTCCTGGTTGACCACGAAGCCACCGCCAACGGAGTAATAGTCGCGCGTGGCGATCACTTCATCGTCGGCGTTGTACGCGGTGAAGCGCATGCCGTTGGTGTGGTACGGCAGCTTCTGCCGCTTGTTCATGCCGAGGTCGCGCTTCTCGTCGAAGGCGATCTCATGCTGGCCCATCAGCTGGATGCGCTTGCTGCTGCGGATGCGATCCAGCGTGGACGGAATGATGTCCGGATCGATCAGGTTGGGGCGCTGGCCTTCCAGGCCAAGCAGGATCGCCTTGTCGGTGCCATGGCCGCGACCGGTCAGCGCCAGCGAACCGTAGACGTCGGCGCGGATGCGTGCGACCTCGTGCAGGCGGCCGGGGTCGAGCAGCCAGCGATGGATGAACCGCTCGGCGGCCTTCATCGGTCCGACGGTGTGGGAAGAGCTCGGGCCAATGCCGATCTTGAAGACGTCGAACGTGCTGACAGCCATGGATGCCAAACTGCGGGTACCGGACAAGCGGCTATTCTAGCGGCTTGCCGGGCCCTCCGATGGCTGCGGCGCAGCATTTCCGCCAAGCGAGGCAAGCCGGTGTTGACCCTGTTCCAGCGTGACGACTGCCACCTGTGCGATATGGCCCTGGCCGAACTGGCCAAGGCACGCGCGCCCGAGTTCGAATCGGTGTTCCTGGATGACCATCCAGCGCTGGAGGCGCACTACGGCGCGCGGGTACCGGTGCTGCGCGACGAGGCGGGCGGCCGCGAACTGGACTGGCCCTTCGATGCGGCGCGGGTGCGGGCCTGGCTGGCTGCGGGGTGACGCCGCCGGGCATGGCCCGGCGCCACCCTGTATCACCGTTCCAAGGTGGAGCCGGGCATGGCCCGTGGCTTACTTCGCGTCGAACTTCACGATCGTGCTGATCGCGGTTTCGTCGGGGATGGTCTTGGTGTCGGCCCAATCGCCGGCGCCGACGCTGAAGTCCAGGCGCTTGACGGTGGCCTTGCCGGTCAGCACCGGCTGCGTGCCCGGCTTCCAGGTGAAGGTGAGCGTCACCGGCTTGCTGACACCACGCAGCTCGAGCGTGCCATCGGCGGCGAACTGGTCATTGCCGATGGCGCGGAAGCCCTTCGCGGTGTAACGCGCGGTGGCGAACTTGCCGACATTGAAGAAGTCCGCGCTCTGCAGCGTCGAGTCACGATCGCTGTTGCCGCTCCTGGCGCCGGCCAGCGGAATCACGACGTCGAGTGAGCCGGCCGCCGGATTGGCGGGATCGAAGCTGAGCTTGGTGGCGAAGCCCGGGAAGCTGCCGGTGAACACTTCGCCGTCGTACTTGCTGGCAAATACCAGGATCGAGCCCGCGCCGGGAGCCTGTGCATAGTCCGCGGCCAACGCCGGGGCAGTGGCCAGCATGCCGGCCAGGGCAGCGGCCACGGCCGCCGGGGTGGTCAGTTTCAGATTCATCGGTCAGTCCTTCTGGGGAGAGGCAAGCCAGCCACGCGGCAGCATGCGGCTCAACGTCGCGTCGCGCTGGAACAGGTGGTGGTAAAGGGCAGCGCCGGCATGGGCCAGCACCACAGCGATCAGCAGCCAGAAGCCGTACTCATGGATCGCATGCGACACGGCGACGACCTGCGGATCCGGTCCGCTGAGCTTGGGCACATCGACCAGGCCGAACCAGCGGAAGGGCCGCAGCCCGCTGGCAGAGTCGTACAGCCAGCCCGAAAGCGGAATGGCGAACATCAGCACGTACAGCAGCACGTGGGTGGCGCTGGCGATGCGCTCCTGCCAGCTGGGCACACCCGGCACCGGCTTGGGCGCACCGGCGTAGAGGCGCCAGACCAGGCGCAGCAGCACCAGGGCCAGCACGGTGATGCCGATCGACTTGTGCGCGGTGTAGACCCAGAAGTATTTGGGCGTCCTGGGCAGTTCGCCCATGGTCAGGCCGATCACGCCAAGGGCGAGGATCAGTAGTGCGATCAACCAGTGCAGGGTCTGGCTGACACTGCCCCAGGCGGCAGGGGAGTTCTTGGCGGTCATGCGGGGTCCTTGGGGGCCGTCTTGCTGTCGGAGTGGGGAACCGGGGCAGGAGTTCCCGGCCTGTCGCTGCGGTCGAGGAAGGCCTCGGCCTCGATCCGTACCTGTACCGCGTCGCCGATCACCCCGGGCCAGGCGGTGATGCCGAACGCGCGGCGGCTCAACGTGGTGCTGGCGGAAAAACCCGCGGTGCGGCGGAACGGCGGCAACGGATAGCGTTTGATGGCATTGAGGGTCACATCCAGCGCGACCTCCTGGCTGACCCCGCGCAGGGTCAGCGTGCCGAACACACGGGCGTGGTTCGCATCGATCGGTTCGACCCGCGACGATACGAACCGGGCGCTGGGAAACCGCTCGCCATCAAGCAGGCTGCGGGCCAGCGTGGCCTGGTTCCATTTGGCATCTCCCAGATCCAGCCGGGCGACCGGCACATCGACCTGCAGGGTTGCCTCGCGCCAGTTGTCGGGATCGAACTGAAGGTGGCCCTCACTGCCCGATACCGTCCCCATGGCCTGCGAGTAGCCGGCATGATCGATCGTGAACAGCACCCGCGTGTGCACCGGATCCAGCCGGTAGGTATCGAGCTGTGCCCAGGCGGGCGCAGCGGCGAGCAGCAACGGCAGCAGGAGCAGGCGGGGTCGCATCGATGGCGGGCTCCGGGAGGGGACGCTGCGATCATACGCACAGCCCCCTGACAACGCTGCGTGCATGGCTGCAACAGTTCGTGGTGGCGATGCCACTGGAAACGGGCTGTTGCAGTCGTGAAGCCTGGGCTGTGTGACAATCGCGGCTGGATCGGGGGTTCAGGATGACGAGTGGCTGGCGTCTGTGGTGCCGAGGCATCGCAGTAACGGGTCTGCTGCTGCTGGCAAGCGCCACGGTGGCCGCGACTCTGGACATGGCTGGGGAGACACCACGACTGCGCCGCTTCGGCGCCGCCGAGGGCTTGCCGTCGCGCATGGTCGTGGCCCTGGCCGAGGACCGCCAGGGGTACATCTGGGCGGCCACCGATGGTGGGCTGGCCCGCTATGACGGCACGACGCTGCGGGTCTGGCAGCATGAACCGGAGCGGCCGGGTTCGCTGCCGGGCAACGAGATCGAGACCCTGCTGGTGGATCCGCTGGACCGGGTGTGGGTCGGCATCAACGGCAAGGGCATCGCCCGGCTGGACGCGGATCGCGAGCGTTTCTCCAGCTTCGATACGGTGAACAATGAATGCCAGAGCCAGTTCTGGACACTGGCCTATGCGGACGATGCGCTGTGGATCGGCACCAGCGGCCATGGCGTGTGCCGCTTCGGCGAGGATGGCAGCCTGCGCTTCTTCCAGCATGATCCGCAGCGCCCCGGCGGCTTGCCCAGCAACACCATCTTCAGCAGCCTGGTCGACGCGCAGGGCCGCCTGTGGGTCGGTACCGAGGCCGGTGTCGCCCGCTGGAACGGCAACGGCTTCGAGGCCATCGCGCCGCGCGAGCTGGGCAGGGTCAGCGTGCTGCGTCTCAGCCGCGACCCCGATGGATCGATCTGGGTCGGCAGCCAGAATGAAGGCCTGTTCCGCATCGATGCCCAGGACCGCGTCAGCCGTCCACGCTGGTCCGGCAGTGATCGCTTTCGCTCGGCACTGGTGCTGGCGGATCGGCAGGGAGGCTACTGGGCAGGTACCTCGGATGGGCTGCTGCGCGGTGATGCGCAGACACTGTGGCGCCTGGAGGGCGATCGCGGCAGCGGCTTCCTGACCGCCCACAGCGGCGTGCTCGATCTGCTGCAGGACCACGAAGGCGGGGTCTGGGTGGCCCTGCTGAGCCAGGGGTTGGCCTATCTGCCGCCGGACTGGCGCCGCTTCTCCACCTGGAACCAGCTCGACGGCAAACCGCTGGACAGCCAGTACCTGCTCAGCGCGGCCACCGATGGCCGGAATTACTACGTGAGTTCGGCACACGGCGTGTACCGGATCGATGCGCAGGGCGTGCTGAGTCTGCTTGCCAGTGATCGCGAGCTGGGCAGTGGCGCGGTCTGGTCGGTATTGCCGCGGCCGGACGGCCGCCTCTGGCTGGGCCGCGCCGGGCGCATCACCGTCTATGACCCGGCCACCCGCGCAACCCGGGAGTGGCGCATCGACGGCGGCTCCGACCTGCGCCAGCGCATCGACCTGATGCGGCAGGCGCCGGATGGCACCGCCTGGGTGTCGGTGATGAACGTCGGCGTGCAGCAGCGTCTGGACGATGGCCGGGTGCTGCGCAGCTTCCCCGTCGAGGGATTCCGCGGCCTGGGCGATGCGCCGATCGAGCAGATTCGATTCGATCCGCGCGGGCAGGCCTGGGTGATGGGGGACATGGGCCTCTGGCGCCAGCAGGGTGAGCGCTTCGAGGCGGTTCCTGGCGTCTCGCGGGGATCGATCTACGACCTGGTGTGGATCGATCCGCAGCAGCTGTGGCTCGCCCGCCAGGGCGCCTTCGAGCGCTACCAGTGGGACGGCATGAGCCTGCGCCTGGTGCAGCGCGTCGATGCTGCCGCCGGTGTGCCACCCCTGAGCATGGGTGGGCTGGCCTTGGCCGACGATGGCCGCCTGTGGGCCACCACGCCGCGCGGTCTGCTGCGCTGGGATCCGAGAACGAAGCGGCTGAGGCAGTTCACCGAGCGCGACGGACTGCCCGATGCCGAATTCACCGGCCGACCGCCTGCGGTGAACGCCGATGGCCGCGTGCTCGCGGTGACCCAGACCGGCGCGGTCGGTTTCGACGTCAATGCCGCCGACACCCCACTGCCATCCTCCGCGCTGGTGATCGCGCAGGTGCGCGTACGTCGCGACGATGCGCGCGGCTGGCAACCCCTGCCGACCACCGGGGTGCTGCTGCTGGGTCCGGATGACCGTGATCTGCAGATCGACGCGCGGCTGCTCTCGTACGGCAACCCGCAGGGCAACCGCTATCGGTTCCGGGTGCAGGGCTATGACCAGAACTGGGTGGAGCAGGGCGGCGACGGCCAGCGCACGCTGTCGCGCCTCGCGCCCGGTGCCTACGTGATCGAAGTACAGGCGGCCACCGACAGTGGTCCGTGGACGCCGTCGCAGCAACTGCAGGTGAAGGTATTGCCGCCCTGGTGGCGCAGCGGCATGGCGATCTTCGGCTACCTGCTGCTGGGCTCGTTGCTGCTGCTGGTGCTGGCATGGGCGATCCGCAGCCGTCTGAGAAGGCGCCAGCAGTGGCAGCTGACCGTGCACAAGCAGCAGCTCGCCGAGCAGGCCTCGCAGGCCAAGAGCCACTTCCTGGCCACGCTGGGTCATGAGGTGCGCACGCCGATGACCGGCGTACTGGGCATGAGCGAACTGCTGCTGGCCACATCACTGGATCCGGTACAGCGCAGCTATGCCGGATCGATCCAGCAGGCGGGCAGCCATCTGCTGCGTCTGGTCAACGATGCCCTGGACCTGGCCCGGATCGAAGCCGGGCGGCTGGAGCTGGACCTGCGTCCGTTCGATCTTGCCGCGCTGTTGGACCAGGTGCAGATGCTGATGCGGCCGATGGCGCAGCAGCGCCAGCTCGATTTTGTACGCGAGGATGCCTTGCCCGGCCCGATCAGCGTCAGTGGCGATGAAATGCGCATCCGCCAGATCCTGCTGAACCTGCTCGGCAATGCCATCAAGTTCACCGAGCGCGGCCAGGTCGGCCTGGGCGTGCGGCTGCAGGAGGATGGCGGCGGGGTGTGCTTCGAGGTGTTCGATACCGGCCCCGGCATCAATGCCGAACAGCAGCAGCGTCTGTTCCATCGCTTCGAGCAGGCCGATGGCCCGCGGACAGCATCGCGCTATGGCGGCAGCGGTCTGGGCCTGGCGATCTGCCAGGAACTGGCCGTGGCGATGGGTGGGCGCATCGATGTCGACAGCCAGCCGGGCAGGGGCGCACGGTTCCGCGTGCAGCTGCCGCTGCCGTGGACCCGCCAGGCTGCCCACAGTGGTTCCGACAGGGCGTCGCCACCGCCGCTGCCGCCGCTGCGCATCCTGCTGGTCGAAGATGACGCCACGGTAGCGGACGTCATCGCCGGCCTGCTGCGCGGTCGTGGCCACGACGTAGTGCACGTGCTGCACGGCCTGGGGGCCTTGTCGGAGATCGCGACCGAGGGGTTCGATGTCGGTCTGCTCGACCTGGATCTGCCGGCCCTGGACGGAACGGCGATCGCCCGTCAGCTGCGCGCCATGGGCTATGAGCTGCCACTGGTGGCGGTGACCGCGCGGTCCGATGCCTATGCGGAGGCGCAGGTGCTGGCCGCCGGTTTCGACGGCTTCCTGCGCAAGCCGGTCACGGGCGACATGCTGGTGGCGGCCATCGTGCAGGCTCGCAGCAAGCGCCAGGGTGAGGGCTGATTGCGCCGGCGCCGGGCGTGAACGGCGCGACTTTCGGTTTACCATGCCGACGCCCGCAGGACGGGCACCATCTGGGAACGCGTGAGGAGGCGATCAGTGGCGTATCTGCGGGCGGCGATGCTGCTGATGCTTCTGCTGTGCTGCCTGGCGCCCGCTGCCGCACAGCCGGTACCGCCCACGCCCCGGCAGGTGACGGTGTTCGATGGCCTGCCGTCCAACACCGTCAACCGCATGGCGGAGGACCGCTACGGCTACCTGTGGATCGCCACCAATGACGGGCTGGCACGATACGACGGCCGCAACTACCGGGTCTGGCGCTCCGAGGATGGCCTGCGCGACAACCGCATCTGGACCGTACTGGTCGATACCCGCAACCGCTTGTGGATCGGCACCGAGAATGCCGGCCTGGTAAGGATGTCGGCCGACCGCCGGCAGCTGCGGTTCTTCGACCGCAGCAGCCAGCCGCTGATGAGCACCAATACGATCTGGAGCCTGGCCGCCACCCCCGATGGCTCGATCTGGTTCGGTACCCACGAAGGCGGGCTGTACCGGGTGGATGGCAATGATCGCGTGCAGCGCTTCCTGCCCGAGGCGAACAATCCGCGCAGCCTGCCGGCCGCTGCGGTGCCCTATCTGGCCACGCTGCCCGACGGCAGCCTGTGGGTGGGCACCAAGCATGGCGTGGCGCGTTGGACCGGCAGCGATTTCGAGCGGGTCGGCGACGAGCAGGTGCCCGGCCAGCTGATCAACGGTTTGACCGCCGAACCTGACGGCAGCCTGTGGATCAGCACGCTGGCCGGCGCATTCGTGCGCCGGCCGGATGGTCGCTTCGAGCGGCAACCCTGGTCGGTGCCGGCCGGCGACGAGGTGCTGGGCATGATGCTGCGCGATGAGCAGGGGGGCTACTGGCTGGACACCCGCAGCGGACTCGGCCGTGCGGTCGATGGCCAGTACCAGACGGTGCCGCTGTACAGCGCGATCGCGCGCGGCCAGGTGCGGCCGAACTGGACCGGCGCCTACGAGGATCGCGAGGGCGGCATCTGGCTGGCCAGCACCAATGCCGGTCTCTGGCATTTGTTGCCACGGTGGTGGCAGTTCTCGGTGTTCTCGCGTCTGGAGGACGATGCATCGTCACTGCGCAACGCCTACGTACTCGGCACCAGTGCGTCCAGCAACGGAGGTGTCTGGACGGTCGGCAGCCACGGCGCGCTGGATCGCTTCAATCCCCGTACCGGCCGGATCGAGCAGTTCCGGCGCGGCGTCAATGGCATCCACTGGCTGACCTCGGTTCGCGAGGACCGCCATGGCCGGGTCTGGATCGGTTCGTCCGGAGCGCTGCTGCGCTATGACCCGGCACGCGACGAGCTGCGCCGCTGGGGACGCGACGCGCCTGCCGATGCCGCGATGGAGGGCGATGTCGACGCACTGATGATCTGCGACAGCAACAGCCTGTGGTTGATGATGCCCGCCGGCCTGCAGCAGCGCGATCTGGAAGGTCGGCTGCTGCTCGAACTGGACAATGGCCAGAACGGACTGCAGACCGGCCAGCTGAACCAGGATCTGGTATGCGGTCCGCAGAACCAGCTGTGGCTGGCCAGCAGCCGCGGGCTGCTGCAGTGGCAGCCTGAGCAGCAGCGCTTCCAGCCGGTGCCCGGCGCGCCGGCAACGGCACTGTATGCGGCGTATACCGGCAGCGACGGCCAGGTGTGGCTGTCCGAGGACGGCCGGTTGTCGCGCTATCGATGGAGCCAGGGGCGTCTGGAGCGGCAGGGGGTCATTGGTGCCGAACAGGGATATCCGGCGGTTTCCGCCACCGGTCTGGTGGTCGATGCGCAGGGTGTGGCCTGGGCCACCAGCGCACGCGGCCTGGTGCGGGTCGGCGCGGACGGCCAGAGCGTGCGCCTGTATGGCGTGCACGATGGCCTGCCCAGCCAGGAGTTCCGCGCGCATACCTTGATCGCGACGTCTTCGGGACGGCTGGTGGCAGGAACCCCGGCCGGCGTGGTGGTGTTCGATCCGGAACAGGTGCGGCCTTCGGTGCGCCGCGCACCGCTGGTGATCGAGCGGGTGGAGGTGCGCCGCAACGAGCAGGTGCTGGACCTGACCCACGACGCACCGTTGCTGATCGCCGACGGCGACCGCGATCTGCGCATCGTGGCGCGCCTGCTGTCCTTCGCCGATTCGGCCTCCAATTCGTATCGCTACCGCCTGGCCGGCTATGACCCGGACTGGGTCGAGGTCGGGCCCGCCGGTGAACGCCTGTTCTCGCGGCTGCCGCCGGGCAGCTATCGGCTGGAAGTGCAGGCGCGCTCGGCCGACCACGTCTGGTCGCGGGTGCAGACCCTGGAGTTCCGCGTGCAGCCGCCGTGGTGGCGCAGCCTGTCGGGCCTGCTGGTGCTGACGTCGATCGCGTTGCTGCTGACCAGTTGGTTTGCATGGCTGTACCGTCGCCGCCTGCAGCGTCGCCACGCCTACCAGCTGGCGTTGCACAAGCAGGAACTTGCCGAGCAGGCCTCGGCGGCCAAGACGCGCTTCCTGGCCAATCTGGGCCATGAGATCCGCACGCCGATGACCGGTGTGATGGGCATGAGCGAGCTGCTGTTGTCCTCGCCGCTGGATCCTCAGCAGCGCGGCTACACCCAGTCCATCCGCCAGGCGGGCGAGCATCTGCTGCATCTGGTCAACGATGCGCTGGACCTGGCGCGGATCGAATCCGGACGCCTGGAACTGCAGTCCCGGCCGTTCGCGCTCCATTGCCTGCTGCAGGACCTGGCCGCGCTGATGGGGCCGCTGGCCGCGCAGAAGGGACTGCGTTTCGTCCTGGACAATCGCTTGCCGCCCGGCCTGCAGGCCACCGGCGATGCGATCCGGGTGCGGCAGATCCTGCTCAACCTGCTGTCCAACGCGGTGAAGTTCACCAGCCGTGGCACCATCACCCTGCATGCCCGGTGCGATGAGGCGATGCGTGCACTCCAGTTCGAAGTGCGTGACACCGGGCCGGGCATCAGCCAGGAACAGCAGCTGCGCCTGTTCCGCCGGTTCGAGCAGGCTGACGGTGCACGTACCGCGGCGCAGTATGGTGGCAGTGGCCTAGGGCTGGCGATCTGCCGCGAGCTGGCGCAGGCGATGCAGGGCCGGATCCAGGTCGAAAGCCAGTTAGGGCGCGGAACCTGCTTTGGAGTGATGCTGCCCCTGCCGCTGGAAGTGGACGCCGACGCCGATGCGGACAGCGCCGCGCGGAGCGAGGATGCAGTAGCGAACATGCCCCCCCTGCGCGTGCTGCTGGTGGAGGATGACGCGACGGTGGCCGATGTCGTGCAGGGTCTTCTGAGTGCGCGCGGCCATGAGGTGGTGCATGCCGGGCATGCGTTGGCGGCGCTGCGCGAGATCAGCGGGAGTGATTTCGATGTGGCCCTGCTTGACCTGGACCTGCCGGGCCTCAGCGGCTTCGAGCTGGCCGAGCATCTGCGCAACCAGGGGTACACGCTGCCGTTGCTGGCGGTGACCGCGCGCACGGACCCGGACCTGCAGAAGCAGGTGGAAGCGGCCGGGATCGGCGGTTTCCTGCGCAAGCCGGTCACGGGCGAGCTGCTGGTGGAGGCCATCGCCAAGGTGTTGGGGCGCTGAGGCCGGGCACAGTCCGGCAGGCTACTCCGCGACGTGTTCGACCTGGCGGGGTTCGGGCTTGGTGTCCGGCAACTGCCAGAAGATCATCGTCGAAGTCAGTGTGATCGCGCCCACGCACAGGAACGTGGCGTGCAACGCCGCCGTTGCGCCGTGGCCCTCCAGGTGCGTGCCGAAGGCGGCCAGCAGGCTGCCCGCCGCCGCCGCGCCGAAGCCGGCAGCCAGCATCATCACCATCGACAGCAGACTGTTGCCCGAACTGGCGAACTCCCGATCCAGATCGCGCAGGGTCACGGTGTTCATCACGGTGAACTGCAGCGAATTGACCGCACCGAAGAAGGCCAGCTGCAGCAGGCGCCAGCCCAGGTGCTGGCCCGGCGTCATCAGGATGAAGCTGGCCATGGCCAGGCCCACCAGCACGGTGTTGGTCATCAGCACGCGCCGATAGCCGTAGCGTTCGACCAGCTTCACCGCCAGCCGCTTGGAGACCATGCCGGCCGCGGCCACCGGTACCATCATCAGTCCGGCGTTCATCGGTCCCAGGCCAAGGCCCACCTGCAGCAGCAGCGGAATCAGCATCGGCATGGCGCTGCTGCCGATGCGTGAGAACAGGTTGCCGAGGATGCCGATGCGATAGCTGGGCACACGGAACAGCGCCAGCGAGAACAACGGCGCGGTCGAGTTGGCCGCGTGCAGCCAATAGCCCACCAGTGCGGCCAGCCCCGCCACGGTCATCAGCATCACCAGCGCGTGCGGCGTACCCAGCCCGGAGATGCCGTCCAGCGCCAGCGACAGCACCACCATCGCAAAGGCCAGCATGATGTAGCCGCGCAGGTCGAAGCGGGTGCGGTGGCTGGCGTAATGGTCCGGCATGATCTTCATCGCAGCGATGAAGCCGATCACGCCGATCGGAAGGTTGATCAGGAACACCCAGTGCCAGGAGGCGATCTCGACCAGCCAGCCGCCCAGCGTCGGGCCGATCAAGGGGCCGATCAGGGCGGGGATGGCGATGAAGCTCATCGCACGCAGGAAGTCCTCGCGCGGCACCGAACGCATCACCGCCAGGCGGCCGACCGGCAGCAGCATCGCACCGCCGATGCCCTGCAGCACGCGGGCACCCACCAGCTGATGCAGGTGCTGGGCCAGCGCGCAGGCCAGCGAGCCGAGGGTGAACAGGATGATCGCCACCAGGAAGGTGCGCCGGGTGCCGTAGCGGTCAGCGATCCAGCCGGAGGCGGGAATGAACGTGGCGACCGCCAGTGCATAGCTGAACACCACCGACTGCATCTGCAGCGGACTCTCGCCCAGGCTGGCCGCCATCGCCGGCAGCGCCGTGTTGACGATGGTCGAGTCCAGCATCTGCATGAAGATCGCCAGGGACACCAGCCACAGCAGGGGGCGCTGGCGGTTGTAGGTCGATGGCGATGTGGACATGGGTTGTGGCCGGTGCAACGTGGGGGCGCCATGATCGCGCACTGCGGGTCACGGCGCGATCAACACCGCGCCGCAACCGCATGCGCACTGCTCAGCGCTGGCTGTGCGCGTGCACCGCGTCGACCAGTACCTGCACGTGGGCCGGGTCCATGTCCGGTGACATGCCATGGCCCAGGTTGAACACGTGGCCCTCGCGCGACCCGCCATTGCCGGCGGCGTAGGTATCGAGCACGCGCGCGGCAGCGGTGGCGATCGCATCGGGCGAAGCGTACAGCGTGGTGGGGTCGAGGTTGCCCTGCAGGGCAACGCGACCACCGGTGCGGCGCAGCGCTTCGTCCAGGTCCAGCGTCCAGTCCAGGCCCAGTGCATCCGCACCGGTCTGCGACAGTGCTTCCAGGTGCAGGCCGGTGCCCTTGCCGAACAGGATCAGCGGCGTACGCTCGCTGCCTTCGCCACGGTCCAGGCCCTGGGCAATCCGCTGCAGGTAGCGCAGCGAGAATTCGCGGTACATCGCCGGCGACAGCACGCCGCCCCAAGTATCGAAAACCTGCAGGGCCTGTGCGCCCGCGGCGCGTTGCGCGCCCAGGTAGGCGATGACCGCGTCGGTGGTGACCTCCAGCAGGCGGTGCAGCGCCTGCGGGTGGTTCAGCGCCATGGCCTTGATGCGCGAGAAATCCTTGCTGCCGCCGCCTTCCACCATGTAGCAGGCCAGTGTCCATGGGCTGCCGGAGAAACCGATCAGCGGCACCTGGCCATCCAGCTCGCGGCGGATCAGGCGCACCGCATCCATCACGTAGCCCAGGTCCTGCTCCATGTCCGGCACCGCCAGCCTGGCGATGGCGGCTTCGTCACGTACCGGGTGGCGGAACTTGGGGCCTTCGCCTTCGACGAAGTACAGCTCCAGCCCCATCGCGTCGGGGATGGTGAGGATGTCCGAGAACAGGATGGCGGCATCGAGCGGGAAACGCCGCAGCGGCTGCAGGGTGACTTCGCAGGCGATCTCCGGGTTCTTGGCCATCGCCAGGAAGCTGCCGGCCTTGGCCCGGGTCGCGCGGTACTCCGGCAGGTAGCGGCCGGCCTGGCGCATCAGCCAGACGGGCGTGCAATCCACCGGTTCGCGGCGCAGAGCGCGTAGCAGGCGATCATTGCGGAGAGGGCTGGTCACGTTGAACGTTCCTTGGATCGAAGGTGGGCAGCGGCATCAGTCGCCGTGCGAAAGGATCTGGAAGCCACGATGCAGTTCGGCATCGCGCGCCTTCTCGAAGGCGTGGCGGGCTTCGTCGGCCTGCAGGAACAGCTCGCGGCGCAGCTGCGAGCGGCCACCGACGCGGCCGCTTTCGCGCAGCAGCTCCCAGCCGCCGAAAAGATCCGGCTGCAGGCTCAGGCGCAGGAACCGCGGTGCCTGCGCACCGGCCTCGGGATGTTGCAGGTAGACATGCATGGCCCGATTGTAGCGGGGCCAGGGTGACCCCGGCCGCAACGCGGTAGCGCCGGGCCATGCCCGGCGAACGCGGAAGCGATCAACCCTGGCCCAGCACCTTCAATACCGCTGCTTCATCCACGTCCGGCACCACCTCGGCCCGACCCATGCCGCGCCAGAGCACCAGGCGCAGTCGACCGGCCACGTTCTTCTTGTCCAACCGCATGCGGCCGAGCAGGGCCTGCGGATCCAGGCCGGCCGGGATCGCGACCGGCAGCCCGAGCCTTTCCAGCAGCGCCTGCAGGCGCGCGCGGTCGGCATCGTCGGCCAGGCCGAGATCGGTGGACAGCCTGGCCGCCAGCACCATGCCCACTGCCACCGCCTCGCCATGGTTCAGCGCATCGCGGCCCGGCGCCGAATAGCCCTGTTCGGTTTCGATGGCATGGCCGAAGGTGTGGCCGAGGTTCAGCAGGGCACGCTCCCCCTTCTCGAACGGATCGCGCTCGACGATGGCGGCCTTGTGCCTGCAGCTGCGGGCGATGGCTTCGGCCAGCACCACGTCCTCGCCAGCGGACAGCGCGTCGGCGTGGTGCTGCAGCCAGTCGAAGAAATCCGCATCGCCCAGTGCGCCGTACTTCACCACTTCGGCCAGCCCCGCGCGCAGTTCGCGCGGCGGCAGGGTGGCCAGCACGCCGGTATCGGCCACCACCGCGCGCGGCGGATGGAAGGCACCGACCAGATTCTTGCCGGCAGGAATGTCTACGGCAGTCTTGCCGCCCACCGACGAATCGACCATCGCCAACAGCGTGGTCGGCAGCTGCACGCAGTCGATGCCCCGCATCCAGCAGGCTGCGGCGAAGCCGGCCAGGTCGCCGACGACGCCCCCACCGAGCGCGAACACACAGGCATCGCGGGTGGCGCCCAGGGCTGCCAGCGCTTCGATGGCGCGGCCGAATTCGGCCAGGGTCTTGGAGGCTTCGCCGGCAGCCAGCACGTGTTCGCCGACGACCAGGTCCGGACGCGCGGCCAGCAGGGTCTGCTTCAGCCGCGCCAGGTACAGCGGGGCGACGTCGCTGTCGCTGAGCAGCAGGACGTGGCGCCCCCGCACGTGGCGGGCGAGGGCAGGGCCATCGCTCTGGACGCCGGCGCCGATGGAGATGGTGTAAGGGCGGTCACCGCCAACGGCGACCTGCAGCGGAGTGGGGGAAGTCATGCGATCAGGTCCTGGCGCTGCCATTGCGCGGCGAGCTTGACGACCAGCTGGGCGGTGGCGTCGGCAGCGGTGTACGGGTCGGTATCAAGGGTAAGGTCGGCCAGTTCGCGGTACAGCGGATCGCGATGGGCGGCCAGGTCATGCAGCACCTGCTCGCGGTCGGGGCGCTGCAGCAACGGCCGGGCCTTGTCGCGGGCCAGCCGTTCCAGTTGCGCGGTCACGCTGACCCGCAGGTAGACCACGAAGCCACGGCGGGCGATCAATGCCCGGTTGTCCGGGTCCAGTACCGCTCCGCCGCCGGTCGAGACCAGTTGGCCGTGGCCCTGCAGGAGGCGGGCCAGCGCGTCGCGCTCGAGGCTGCGGAAGCCGGTTTCGCCGGAGTGCTCGAAGATCGTGGGAATGCTGGCTCCGGCGGCGTCGACGATGGACTGGTCGACATCGACGAAGTCCAGCGTGAAGCGCTCGGCGAGGCGGCGGCCGATGCAGGTTTTGCCGGCGCCCATCGGGCCGATCAGGATCAGGTTCGGAGCAGGATTCATGCGCCCTGATGCTAACACCTCCGTGCCCCGGCCTTTACGTCCTTCACGTCAGGGTGGGACTTCCTGCGGGGATTCCCGCGTTCAACGGAGTACAGGCCATGTCGGTTGCCAAGGTCATCGAAATCACCGCCTCTTCGCCCACGAGCGTGGAGGATGCCGTGCGCAGCGGCCTGAAGAAGGTCTCCGGAACCGTGAAGGGCATCCAGGGGGCCTGGATCAACGAGACCAAGGTGGTCACCAATGGCAGCGGTGAGATCACCGAATGGCGGGTCAATCTGCGGGTGACCTTCCTGGTGGAATGAGGGGCCTCAGCGCAGTGCCTGTATCTGGCGCTGCGCATCCAGCACCACCACCCGGTCGGCGAGGGCCGGCAGTGCATGCAGCGCCTGCCGGCTGACCCGCTCGAAGTACTGCACGAAGCGCTCCAGCTGCGGCCGGGTCATGCCATGCCGGCCGGGCTGGGCCGCCTGCAGGTTCTGCTCCTGCTGCCAGCGCCAGCGCGGTACTACCGAGAAGTCCGGCGGCTGCAGGAACCACAGGCGGTCACAGCGTTGCCACAATGCCGGGTAGTCGCGGCCCAGGGCCTGGTTGCACCAGTGGCGCCAGCGGCCATCGCTGTCGGCATCACGTTCAAGGGCGTTCAACGGCTGAGCCAGTTCGGATTCCTCCTGCGCCGGTGTGCCCAGGAACCAGCCTTCGAACACCAGCAGGTCCAGCGGCTTTTCCAGCCGTGGCCACTGCGCCTGTGGCAGGCGCTCGTCGGCCAGCTTGTCGAAGCGCGGCAGCGCCAGTGGTTCGCGCGCGGCGGCGGCATCGAGCAGCGCGTGGACCAGCGGCAGGTCGTGGGTGCCCGGCGGCCCCCGGGTGATCAACAGCGGATGGACCTGGCGTGCCAGCCGCTGCCGTTGCGCGCGGGTCAGGTAGACATCATCGATGGACAGCGTCGCGGCGTTCAGGCCCCGGTTCCGGGCGCGCGCCACCACCTGCTCGGCCAGCGTCGATTTGCCGCTCCCCTGCAGCCCGCTGATCGCCAATACTGGAACCGCCGCGCCACTGCCCAGCGCATCATCCAGTGCCTGCTCGGCCAATGTTTCGGGAAATCCTTTCACCTGGGGCATATACGCAGCAGCGACCATGCCGCCACAATAGATCAATCCGTGTGAGAAGAACGCAATCATGAGCGACCTGTACGCCGAAGCCCTGTCCACGTTTGCGGCCGTGTTCGACGAGGCCAAACAGAGCCGCGAGGTCGAGCCGAACGCGATGACCGTGGCCAGTGCCGACCTGCACGGTCGTCCATCGGCGCGCACCGTGCTGCTGAAGGCCTTCGATGAGCGTGGCTTCGTGTTCTATACCCACCTGGACAGCCACAAGGGCCAGGAGCTGCGGGCCAATCCGCAGGCGGCCCTGCTGTTCCTGTGGCGCAGCCTGCGCGAGGCCGGCATCCAGGTGCGCATCGAAGGCCGTGTCGAACAGGTGGCCGATGCGGAAGCAGACGCCTATTTCGCCAGCCGTCCGCGCATGAGCCAGATCGGCGCGTGGGCCTCGCAGCAGTCGAAGACGCTTGCAACGCGCGAAGAGTTCGATGCGCGCGTGGCCGAGGTCGAGGCACGTTTCGAGGGCAAGGACGTGCCGCGTCCGGACGGCTGGAGTGGCCTGCGCGTGGTGCCCGACCGCATCGAGTTCTGGTACGGCGCGCAGTTCCGCCTGCACGAGCGGTGGTGCTATGAAGCCGGCGCCGAGGGGCGCTGGAGCAAGCGCCTGTTGTATCCGTGAGCGGCTGCGCTGCCACGATCCGCCAGGCCACACCGGCCGATGCCGCTGCATGGTCGCAGCTGCGCGTGGGCCTGTGGCCCGACGCCGATGATCCGCTGGAGGAGCTGGCGCAATCGCTGGCCGATCCGGAAGGTGCGGTGTTCCTGGCGTGCGCGGCTGATGGTGAGGCGGTCGGTTTCGCCGAGGTGCGCCTGCGCCACGACTATGTGAACGGCACCGGTTCCTCGCCGGTCGGGTTCCTGGAAGGCTGGTATGTAACGCCGCAGTGGCAGGGCCGCGCTGTCGGCCGTGCCCTGCTGGCGGAAGTGCAGGCGTGGACGCGGGACGCGGGCTGCAGCGAGCTGGCCTCGGACAGCCGCCTGGAGGACGTAGAGGCGCACGCGGCACACCGCGCCTGTGGCTTTGTAGAGACCGAGCGGGTGGTCTATTTCCGCATGCCGCTGGACGCGGCCACGCGGGGGTAGTGCCAACCTTGGCTGGCGGCGCGCCGCGCGGTCCGCGATGCGCCTGCCTACATTCCTTCCGCGCGCAGCCAGCGCCACAAGGTGGTGCGTGACACGCCGAGCACCTGGGCCATGCCTTCGCGGTCATTGCGGTGTTCCTGCAGCAGCGCCTGCAGCTGGGCCCGTGCCGGGCGCCTGCCATTGCTTTCCAGCCGCAGGGACGGGGTGCTTTCGCGCGCCAGTTCCGGCGCCAGCTGCAGCAGGCGCCCAGCGTCGATCATCCCGTCTGCCGGCTGCCAGTGGATGCGCAGGCGGTCGACCAGATTGCGCAGTTCTCTCACATTGCCCGGCCAGTCGGCGGCACCCAGCACTGCCATCGCGTCCTGGTCCAGGGGGGCGTCGATACCACGCAGCTGGCGGAAGAAGTGCCGGGTCAGCAGCGGGATGTCAGCGCGCCGGGCACGCAGCGGGGGCAGTGCGATGCGCAGTGCTGCCAGCCGGTAGTAGAGGTCGCGCCTGAAGCTGCCGGCAGCTGCGCGATGCTCCAGCGACTGCAGCGTCGCGGCCACCACCCGCAGGTCCACGGGTGTTGGTTCGGTGGCGCCGACGCGCAGCACTTCACGTTCTTCCAGCACGCGCAGCAGGCGGGTCTGCAGCGGCAAGGGCAGCTCGCCGATCTCGTCAAGGAACAGTGTGCCGCCATCGGCCGCTTCGACCAGGCCGACCCGGCCGCCACGACGTGCGCCCGTGAAGGCGCCATCGCTGTAGCCGAACAGTTCGGCTTCCAGCAGCGATTCGCTGATCGCGCCGCAGTTCAGCGCGACGAAACGACCGCGCCGGCCGCTGGCGGCGTGCAGTTGCCGTGCCACCAGTTCCTTGCCGGTACCGGTCTCGCCGGTGACCAGCACGGTGCTGTCGTGCGGTGCATAGAGCGCGATCTGTGCGCGCACCTGCGCCATCGCCTCGCTGTCGCCGAGCAGCGCGTATGCATCGCCGCGCGGGGCGGCACTGCGCCGCGTGGTGGGGCGCGGACCCACCGAGCGTGCCAGGGTCTGGGTCAGTTCCAGCGCATGCTCGAAGGCCTGCCGTACCGAGTCGGCCGAATACAGCAGCACGCCCGGCAGCCCGGCTTGCTCGGCATGGTCGATGGCCATCCCGGTGCCGACGATCACTTCGATGCCGTTGGCACGCAGATCGGCGATGCAGTCGCGCGCATCTTCGCGGGTGACGAAGCGGCGGTGCTCGATATCCAGGCCGAAGCTCTGCTGGAAGCCGCTGAACACCGGCACGTCGCTGGCATGGGTGACCAGGCCGATGCGTGCGGCGATGCGGCGCGCGCGCGCCAGAGCCTCCATCAGGTCGAAGCCGTTGGCCTGGATCGGCACCAGCGGCAGGTCGAGCCGACTGCGCAGCCAGGCCGCGTTCGAGCCACCGGCAATCACCACGTCGCAGTGCTCGCGGCGCAGGCGTTGGCCGATCACCTCCACTGCCTCTTCGAAGCCGAGGTTGATCTGCTCGATGCGCGCGCGGCGGTCGAACTCGGGAATGACGTCACCCAGCAGGCCGGTCAGCCGCGAAACGCTGACCGTCCAGATCACCGGGCGACCGGGGTCGGCATCGGCATGGCGCAGGGGCGAGCGGGGCAGGTACATGGGGCGGACACCGGCACGGGAGTGTTTCATGATACATCTGTTTCAATGTTTCATATGTTTCATGGCTGTCAGCCGATCATGCCTTTGAAATCAATCGCTTGTAGCTTGGCATGGTGCTTGCGCCTGTCCACCTGTTCCTCAACATGGATTGCCGCATGACCGCTTCCGCCCCTTCTTCCGCCGGTGCCCGCTTCCGCGAGGCTCTGGCCGCCGAATCGCCGCTGCAGGTGATCGGTGCGATCAACGCCAACCACGCCCTGCTGGCCAAGCGCGCCGGCTTCCGCGCCATCTACCTGTCCGGCGGTGGTGTTGCCGCAGGCTCGCTGGGCCTGCCGGACCTGGGCATCAACACCCTGGAAGACGTGCTGGTGGACGTGCGCCGCATCACCGACGTCTGCGACCTGCCGCTGATGGTGGACATCGATACCGGCTTCGGACCCAGCGCGTTCAACATCGCGCGCACCGTGAAGTCGCTGATCAAGGCCGGCGCGGCCGCCTGCCACATCGAGGACCAGGTGGGCGCCAAGCGCTGTGGTCACCGTCCCGGCAAGGAGATCGTTTCGCAGGGTGAGATGGTCGACCGCGTGAAGGCCGCCGCTGATGCAAAGACCGATCCGGATTTCTTCCTGATCGCACGCACCGATGCCATCCAGGTGGACGGCGTGGACAAGGCCATCGAGCGCGCCATCGCCTGTGTCGAAGCGGGCGCTGATGGCATCTTCGCCGAGGCTGCCTACGATCTGGACACCTACCGCCGCTTCGTCGATGCAGTGAAGGTGCCGGTGCTGGCCAACATCACCGAATTCGGTGCGACGCCGCTGTTCAGCCGCGACGAGCTGGCCTCGGCCGGGGTCGCCATCCAGCTGTTCCCGCTGTCGGCGTTCCGCGCGGCGAACAAGGCGGCGGAGAACGTCTACCAGGCGGTGCGCCGCGACGGTCACCAGCGCAGCGTGGTCGACGCCATGCAGACCCGCGAAGAACTGTACGACCGCATCGGCTACCACGCGTTCGAGCAGCAGCTCGACGCACTGTTCGCCGCCAAGAAATAAGCAGTACCCTGCACCATCAAGTTTTCGGAGGGAAACATGAACGATACGACCGCAACCCCGACCTTCAAGCCGAAGAAATCCGTCGCCCTGTCCGGCACTGCCGCCGGCAACACCGCGCTGTGCAGCGTCGGTCGCAGCGGCAATGACCTGCACTACCGTGGCTACGACATCCTGGATCTGGCCAACACCAGCGAATTCGAGGAAATCGCGTACCTGCTGGTGCACGGCAAGCTGCCGACCCGCGCCGAGCTGGTTTCGTACAAGGCCAAGCTGAAGTCGCTGCGTGGCATCCCGGCCGCGGTGAAAGCCGCGCTGGAAGAACTGCCGCCGTCGGCACACCCGATGGATGTGATGCGCACCGGCGTGTCGGTGCTCGGCTGCGTGGCGCCGGAAAAGGATGACCACAACCATCCGGGTGCACGCGACATCGCCGACAAGCTGATGGCCTGCCTCGGCTCGATGCTGCTGTACTGGTACCACTGGAGCCACAACGGCCGCGCCATCGACGTGGAAACCGATGACGATTCCATCGGTGGCCACTTCCTGCACCTGCTGCACGGCGAGAAGCCACAGGATTCGTGGGTGAAGGCGATGCACACCTCGCTGATCCTGTACGCAGAGCACGAGTTCAATGCGTCCACCTTCACCTGCCGTGTCATCGCCGGTACCGGCAGCGACATGTACAGTGCGATCTGCGGTGGCATCGGCGCGCTGCGCGGCCCCAAGCATGGCGGCGCCAACGAAGTGGCCTTCGAGGTGCAGAAGCGCTACGACAGCCCGGATGAGGCCGAAGAGGACATCAAGGCTCGCGTCGAGCGCAAGGAAGTGGTGATCGGCTTCGGCCACCCGGTGTACACCGGGTCCGACCCGCGCAACAAGGTGATCAAGGACGTCGCCCGTGAGCTGTCCGAAGAGCAGTCGAGCATGAAGATGTACGACATCGCCGAGCGCCTGGAGACGGTGATGTGGGACATCAAGAAAATGTTCCCGAACCTGGACTGGTTCAGCGCCGTCAGCTACCACATGATGGGCGTGCCGACCGCGATGTTCACCCCGCTGTTCGTCATCGCCCGCACCGCCGGCTGGAGCGCGCACATTGTCGAGCAGCGCATCGACGGCAAGATCATCCGTCCGAGCGCGAACTACATCGGCCCGGAAGATCGCGAGTTCGTGGCCATCGACAAGCGCGCCTGACCGCCGCGTGATCCATCCATCCGGTCGGCCAGGTGCCGGCCGGATGCCTTCATTGCCGCTCGCCGGCATCCGGCCCGCCCCAAGCATTCCGCCAGCCCATGAATACCGATTACCGCAAGACCCTCCCCGGCACCCCGCTGGACTACTTCGATGCGCGCGCTGCGGTCGATGCGATCCAGCCCGGCGCCTACGCCACGCTGCCGTATGTCTCGCGCGTGCTGGCCGAGAACCTGGTACGGCGTTGCGATCCGGCGATGCTCACCGCCTCGCTGACGCAGCTGATCGAACGTCGCCGCGACCTGGATTTTCCCTGGTTCCCGGCGCGCGTGGTGTGCCATGACATTCTCGGCCAGACCGCGCTGGTGGATCTCGCCGGCCTGCGCGATGCGATCGCCGACAAGGGCGGCGATCCGGCCAAGGTCAACCCGGTGGTGCCGGTACAGCTGATCGTTGATCACTCGCTGGCGGTGGAGTGCGGTGGTTTCGATCCGCAGGCATTCGAGAAGAACCGCGCCATCGAGGATCGCCGCAACGAGGATCGCTTCCATTTCATCGACTGGACCAAGCGGGCGTTCCAGAACGTGGATGTGATTCCTCCGGGCAACGGCATCATGCACCAGATCAACCTGGAGAAGATGTCGCCGGTGATCTACGTGCAGGACGGCGTGGCCTTCCCGGATACCTGCGTGGGCACCGACAGCCATACGCCGCACGTCGATGCGCTGGGCGTGATCGCCATCGGTGTCGGCGGCCTGGAGGCCGAGAACGTGATGCTCGGCCGCGCGTCGTGGATGCGCCTGCCCGACATCATCGGCGTGGAACTGACCGGTCGGCCACAGCCAGGGATCACCGCCACCGACGTGGTGCTGGCCCTGACCGAGTTCCTGCGCAAGGAACGCGTGGTGGGCGCCTGGCTTGAATTCTTCGGCGAGGGTGCGGCCGCGCTGACCATCGGTGACCGTGCCACCATTTCCAACATGTGCCCGGAATACGGCGCGACCGCGGCGATGTTCTACATCGACGGGCAGACCATCGATTACCTGCGCCTGACCGGTCGCGAGGAATCGCAGGTGGCGCTGGTGGAGAACTACGCACGCAGCACCGGTCTGTGGGCCGATGCGCTGGCCACGGCGCAGTACGAGCGCGTGCTGCGCTTCGACCTGTCCAGCGTGGTCCGCAACATGGCGGGCCCGAGCAATCCGCATCGCCGCCTGCCGGTGGCCGAGCTGGCCGAGCGCGGCATCGCCAACGCAGCCAAGCTCGATGCCGGCAAGGCCGAGCAGCTGCGGGGCCTGATGCCTGATGGCGCGGTGATCATCGCCGCCATTACCAGCTGCACCAACACCTCCAACCCGCGCAACGTGATCGCCGCCGGCCTGCTGGCGCGCAAGGCCAACGAGCGCGGCCTGCTGCGCAAGCCGTGGGTCAAGTCGTCGCTGGCCCCGGGTTCAAAGGCGGTGCAGCTGTATCTGGAAGAGGCCGGCCTGCTGCCGGAGCTGGAAAAGCTCGGCTTCGGCATCGTCGCGTTCGCCTGCACCACGTGCAACGGCATGAGCGGTGCGCTGGATCCGGCGATCCAGCAGGAAATCATCGACCGCGACCTGTATGCCACCGCCGTGCTGTCGGGCAACCGCAACTTCGATGGCCGCATCCATCCTTACGCAAAGCAGGCCTTCCTGGCATCGCCGCCGCTGGTGATCGCCTATGCCATTGCCGGCACCATGCGCTTCGACATCGAGAAGGACGTGCTTGGCGTGGACGCCGACGGCAACGAGGTGCGCCTGAAGGATATCTGGCCGAGCGATGCCGAGATCGATGCAGTGGTGAAGGCGGCGGTGAAGCCCGAGCAGTTCCGCAGCGTCTACAACCCGATGTTCAACGTGCGCGTGGAGCAGGGGGCGGCGGTCAGTCCGCTGTATGACTGGCGCCCGCAGAGCACCTACATCCGCCGCCCGCCGTACTGGGAGGGGGCGCTGGCCGGTGAACGCACGCTGGCGGGCATGCGCGCGCTGGCGGTGCTGCCGGACAACATCACCACCGACCACCTGTCGCCGTCCAACGCAATCCTGGCCTCCAGTGCCGCCGGCGAATACCTGGCGAAGATGGGCCTGCCGGAAGAGGACTTCAATTCCTACGCAACCCACCGCGGCGACCACCTGACCGCGCAGCGCGCCACCTTCGCCAACCCGAAACTGTTCAACGAGATGGTGCGCAACGACGACGGCAGCGTGAAGCAGGGCTCGCTGGCGCGGGTGGAGCCGGAGGGCAAGGTGATGCGCATGTGGGAGGCGATCGAGACCTACATGGAGCGCAAGCAGCCGCTGATCATCATCGCCGGTGCCGACTACGGCCAGGGCAGCTCGCGTGACTGGGCGGCGAAGGGCGTGCGCCTGGCCGGCGTGGAAGCGATCGCGGCGGAAGGCTTCGAGCGCATCCACCGCACCAACCTGATCGGCATGGGCGTGCTGCCGCTGGAGTTCAAGCCGGGCACCACCCGGCTGACCCTGGGCATCGACGGTACCGAGACCTTCGACGTGGTGGGCGAGCGCACGCCGCGCGCCGACCTGACCCTGGTCATCCACCGCCGCGATGGGCAGGACATCATCGTGCCGGTCACCTGTCGCCTGGACAGCGACGAGGAAGTTGCGATCTACGAAGCGGGCGGTGTACTGCAGCGCTTCGCCCAGGATTTCCTCGAAGGTGCCCGGGTGGCATGAGACAACCGACGGCCCGGCAACGGGCCGTCTTTCATTGCAAGGAACCGTTCCATGAGCTTTCTTCCGCAACTCCGCATTGCCGCCACCTACATGCGCGGTGGCACCAGCAAGGGCGTGTTCTTCCGCCTGCAGGACCTGCCCGCAGCCGCACAGGTGCCGGGCCCGGCACGTGATGCGCTGCTGATGCGCGTGATCGGGTCGCCCGATCCCTATGGCAAGCACACCGATGGCATGGGCGGGGCCACGTCCAGCACCAGCAAGTGTGTGATCATCTCCAGTGCGTCCGTGCCCGATCACGATGTGGACTATCTGTACGGCCAGGTTTCGATCGACACCGCGTTCGTCGACTGGAGCGGCAACTGTGGCAACCTCAGCACTGCGGTGGGTCCGTTCGCCATCGCCAACGGCCTGATCGATCCGGCCCGGGTGCCGCGCGACGGCCTGTGCACCGTGCGCATCTGGCAAGCCAACATCGGCAAGACCATCATCGCCCACGTGCCGATGCGCAATGGCGAGGTGCAGGAGATCGGTGATTTCGAGCTGGATGGCGTGACCTTCCCGGCTGCCGAGATCCAGCTTGAGTTCATAGATCCCTCCGATGATGGCGACGCGGGCGCGATGTTCCCGACCGGCAACCTGGTCGATACCCTGGATGTGCCGGGCGTGGGCAGTTTCGAGGTGACGATGATCACCGCCGGCATCCCGACCATCTTCCTCAATGCGGCCGATCTGGGCTACAGCGGTACCGAGCTGCAGCCGGCGATCAACGACGACAAGGCCGCCCTGCAGAAGTTCGAGAGCATCCGTGCGCACGGTGCGCTGCGCATGGGCCTGATCTCGACGCTGGAAGAGGCGGCGACCCGCCAGCACACGCCGAAAGTGGCGTTCGTGGCACCGGCACAGGATTATGTATCGTCCAGCGGCAAGGCAATCCCGGCATCGGCCATCGATCTGCATGCGCGTGCGCTGTCGATGGGCAAGCTGCACCACGCGATGATGGGCACTGCCGCTGTGGCGATCGGTACCGCTGCTGCGATTCCGGGCACGCTGGTCAACCGTGCCGCCGGCGGTGGCCAGCACGAGGCGGTGACCTTCGGGCATCCGTCCGGCACGCTGCGCGTGGGCGCCCAGGCCGGTCTCGTTGACGGCCAGTGGACAGTGACCAAGGCCATCATGAGCCGCAGCGCCCGTGTATTGATGGAAGGCAGCGTGCGGGTACCGGCCGACACCTTGTAACGCGGGACCATGGCGGTAGCGCCGGGCGTGGTCCGGCGTCAGCGGAGAACAGACGATGTCCGACAGCCACACCCCGTCCAACGAACGTGCCGCGTGGGATGCGCTGCTGGAGGACATCGTCGATTACGTGCGCGACGTGCGCATCGACTCGCCACTGGCATTCCAGACCGCGCATTACTGCCTGCTGGACACCCTCGGTTGCGGCCTGGAAGCGCTGTCCTTCCCGGCCTGCAGCAAGCTGCTCGGGCCCCTGGTGCCGGGCATCAGCGTGACCAACGGCGCGCGCGTGCCGGGAACGCACTACGTGCTGGATCCGGTGCAGGCAGCGTTCAATATCGGCGCGATGGTGCGCTGGCTCGACTTCAACGACACCTGGCTGGCCGCCGAGTGGGGTCATCCGTCGGATAATCTCGGCGGCATCCTGGCCGTCTGCGATTGGCTGGGCCGCAATGCCGCGGCCCTGCGTCGTCCACCGCCGACCGTGCACGATGTGCTGGTGGCGATGATCAAGGCGCACGAGATCCAGGGCGTGCTGGCCCTGGAGAATTCCTTCAACCGGGTCGGGCTGGACCACGTTGTGCTGGTGAAGGTCGCCACCACCGCCGTGGTCGCCCGCCTGCTTGGCCTGGATCGCGAGCGCATGCTCAATGCGCTGTCGCTGGCCTGGGTCGATGGCCAGGCGCTGCGGACCTACCGGCATGCGCCCAACACCGGTTCGCGCAAGAGCTGGGCCGCCGGCGATGCCACCAGTCGCGGCGTGCGCCTGGCGCTGATGGCGGCCAGCGGCGAGATGGGGTATCCCAGCGTGTTGAGCGCTCCCACCTGGGGCTTCGAAGCGGTCTCCATGCATGGTCAGGCGGTGACGCTGGGGCGGCCGCTGGGCAGCTACGTGATGGAGAACGTGCTGTTCAAGATCAGTTTTCCCGCCGAGTTCCACGGCCAGACCGCAGTGGAGGCCGCGGTCGCGCTGCACGCGCAGCTGCGGGCAGGCGGGCGCAGCGTCGATGACATCGCGCATATCGCCATCCGCACGCAGGAGGCCTGCATCCGCATCATCGACAAGCGCGGCCCGCTGCACAATCCGGCCGACCGCGACCACTGCGTGCAGTACATGGTCGCCATCGCGCTGCTGCATGGGCGGCTGGTGGCTGAGGACTACGAGGACGATGTCGCTGCTGACCCCCGCATCGATGCGCTGCGCGCGCGAATGACCTGCCACGAAGACCCGCAGCTCAGCGCGGATTACCTGGACCCGGACAAGCGCAGCATCGCCAACGGCCTGACCGTCCGCTTCAACGACGGCAGCGAACTGCCGGAGGTCCTGGTCGAGTACCCGCTCGGCCACGCCCGGCGACGCGACGAGGGCATGCCCCTGTTGATGGACAAGTTCCGGCGGCATCTGGCCCATCGGTTCCCCACCACCCAGCAGCAGCGCATCCTGGCGGCCTCGCTGGACCCGGTGGCGCTGGCGGCCATGCCGGTGACCGACTACGTGGATCTGTACCGGCCGGGGTAGGGCGCGCCTTGGTAGGTGCAAACCTTGGTTGGCACGGGCCCAACGCCAACCAAGGTTGGCCGCTACCGGGACCGCCGGGCATGGCCCGGCGCTACCGTTCCGATGTATTCCTGCCGGATCCGCGCCAACACCTTGACGCGGCGCGCCTATAATGGCCGCCTCGATCAAGGAGTGACGACATGAGCGGTCCGGCACGGCGCAAGCGGTGGGGATGGGCGGCGGCGGTACTGGCAGGAGGCCTGTTGCTGGGTCTGGCCGGTTGCCGCAACGATAGCGGGCAGCTGCCCAAGGCCAGTGGCGAGGCCATTACCACCCAGGCCGAGCAGGTGAAGGATTTCACCCTGCTGCGCGCCTACCCGGACCAGAAGAATGACGGCCTGTCGCTGGCGCTGGAGTTCTCGCGCCCGCTGGTCGGCACGCAGGATTTCGACACGCTGGTGCGCTTCGAGGAGAAGGTCGGCACCGACGACAGCAGCTGGACCCTGTCCGATGACGGACTGACCCTGCGCTATCCGTTCGTCGAAGCCGGCAAGGAGTTCAGCCTGGTGGTATCGCCGGACCTGCTGGCCGCCGATGGCAGCCGGCTGGGCAAGGAGCTGAAACAGAAGGTGTTCAGTGGCGAATTGAAGCCGGTGGCCGGCTTCGCCTCGCAGGGCAGCGTGCTGCCGGCCAAGGACAGCCGCGGCCTGCCGGTTGTCTCCGTGAATGTTCCCGAGGTCGACGTCGAATTCCTGCGCGTGCGCGAGAAGGATCTGCCGACCTTCTTCAGCCAGTACCAGCGCGGCGGCCGTCGTGGCAGCTGGGAACTGAGCAGCGACTACGAGCGCAGCCCGATCAATGCGTTGGCCGAGCCGGTCTACGTCAACCGCTTCATCCTCGGCGGCAAGCAGAACGAGCGGGTGCTGACCTACCTGCCAACCCAGGACATCAAGGAGCTGCAGGAGCCGGGCCTGTACTTCGCACTGCTCAAGCGCACGGGCGATTACGAGGGCGAGTTCGACACCGCGTTCTTCTCGGTCAGCGACATCGGCCTGCACACGCGCGCCTACAAGGACAAGCTGTTCGTCCACACCGCCGGACTGAAGGACGGAGCACCGCTGAAGAACGTCGAGCTGCGCGTGCTCGACGGCAAAGGCGAGGTGGTGCTCAAGGGCAGTACCGATGGCAACGGCAATGCGCTGCTGAACTACACGCTCGACGCCACCCACGTGCTGGTGGCCAGCAGTGGTCGCGACACCAGCTTCCTGCCCTTCAACCAGCCGGCCTTGGACCTGAGCGAGTTTGCCGTTGCCGGTCGTGACAATGCCTGGTTCGATGTCTACGCATGGTCCGGCCGCGACCTCTATCGGCCGGGCGAGACCGTGCGCCTGTCCGCGCTGCTGCGCGACAATGATGGCAAGCCGGTCAAGTCGCAGCCGGTGTTCCTGCGCCTGAAGCAGCCCGACGGCAAGACCTTCCGCGAGACCCGCCTGCAGCCGGGCGAGCAGGGCTACATCGCCTTCGAGCAGGTCATCCCGGCCGAGGCGCCGACAGGACGCTGGCAGGTGGAGTTCCGTACCGATCCGGCCAGCAAGGAAGCGATCCAGGGCATGACCCTGCGCATCGAAGAGTTCCTGCCCGAACGGATGAAGCTGGACCTGGACAGCCCGCAGAAGACGCTCAAGCCGGGCGAAGATCTTCGTCTGCAGGCCGATGGCGCGTATCTGTACGGCGCGCCGGCTGACGGCAACCGCTTCACCGCGCGCCTGGCCGTGGCAGCCGAACAGCAGCCGGTCGAGGGATTGCCGGGCTACTTCTTCGGCGACCCGACCCTGCAGCTTCCGCGCGAGGCCAAGGACGTGATCGACACGACGCTGCCGGCCAACGGCCAGCTGCGCGAGGACGTGACGCTGCCGGAAGAAGCGGCCAAGGCCAAGGCGCCGATCGCGGTGGTGCTGTCCGGCAGCCTGTACGAGACCGGTGGGCGGACCGTGACCCGCACCCTGAAGCGGGTGATGTGGCCGGCCAATGCACTGGTCGGCGTGCGTCCGCTGTTCAACCCCGGCGATGGTGCCGACTCCAACAGCAACGCACGCTTCGAACTGGTGCGCGTGGACGCGGCCGGCCGGCCGCAGCCGGCCAAGGGCCTGAAGATCACCCTGGTGCGCGAGCTGCGTGACTATCACTGGACCTTCAACGACAACCGTTGGGACTACGATTTCACCCGTCGGTTCGAGAACAGGGAAACCCGCACGGTCGATGCCGGCAGCAGCGCGGTGGCGTTCGATGTCCCGGTCGAGTGGGGCGAGTACCGGGTGGACGTGTTCGATCCGGGCACCGGCCTGACCAGCCGCTATCCGTTCCGTGCCGGCTGGAGCTGGGGCGATGACAATCGCGGTCTCGATGCGCGTCCGGACAAGGTCAAGCTGGGCCTGGACAAGACCGGCTACAAGGCGGGCGATACGCTGCAGGTGACGGTGACGCCGCCGCATGCCGGCAAGGGCATCCTGATGGTCGAGACCGATCGCATGCTGTACGTGCAGGACATCGACGCCAAACCCGGTGCCACCTTCAACATCCCGGTCACCGCTGACTGGGAGCGCCACGATGTCTACATCACCGCGCTGGTGTTCCGGGGCGGCAGTGCGCCGAGCAAGATCACCCCGGCGCGCGCTGTCGGCGTGGTGCACGTACCGATGGACCGCAGGGGCCGCACCGTGGCCGTCGGCCTGGTGGCGCCGAAGCAGATGCGCCCGGAACAGGATCTGCCGGTGACGGTCAGCGCACCGCAGCTGGCCGGCAAGGCTGCGCACGTCACCGTGTCGGCGGTGGATGTGGGCATCCTCAACATCACCCGTTTCCCCGTGCCCGATGCCGGCGCGCACTTCTTCGCCCAGCGCCGCCTCGGCATCGATGCCTATGACATCTACAGCCGGGTGATCGAGAGCTTCGACGGCGGCGCCGGCAAGCTGAAGTTCGGCGGTGACATGGCGCTGCAGTCCCTGCCTCAGGCCAAGCGGCCGACCGCGCGCGTGCAGACCGTGGATCTGTTCTCCGGCCCGGTACAGCTTGATGCCAAGGGCAATGCCCGCATCCGCCTCAAGGTGCCGGACTTCAACGGCACGCTGCGCGTGTCGGCGCTGGTGTACAGCGATGACCAGTACGGCAAGCGCGACGTGGAAACGGTGGTGCGCGCACCGATCCTGGCCGAGGCCAGCATGCCGCGCGTGCTCGCCCCGGGCGACCGCAGCACCGTGACGCTGGACGTGCAGAACTTCACCGGCAAGCCCGGCCAGTTCAACGTGCGCGTGGACAGCGAGGGACCGCTGGCCCTGGGCGAGGGCAGCCGCAGCGTGCAGCTCAACGCCGATGCGAAGACCACGCTGAGCTTCCCGCTGTCGGCACGCGAAGGCCACAGCGTGGCCAAGGTGCGGGTGCGGGTGGAAGGCAATGGCTTCAAGGCCGACCGCCGCTACGACCTGCCGGTGCGTGCGGCATGGCCGCAGGTGCTGCGCTCGCAGGTACGCACGCTCGACCCGCTGGCGGCGGTCAGCCTCGACAGCGGTCTGGCCGATGGCCTGATGTCCGAGTCGGTCAATGCGCGCCTGCTGGTCAGCCCGCTGCCCCCGATTCCGTTTGCCAGTGCTCTGCAGGGCGCGCTGAATTACCCGTATGGCTGCGCCGAGCAGACCACCAGCAAGGGCTACGCTGCGCTGATCCTGGATCAGGCCACGTCGTCGATGCTCGGCGCAGACGGCCTGGATGCCAAGACCCGCCGCGAACGCATGGAGGGCGCGTTCGGCCGCCTGGCGTCGATGCAGGTGGCCAACGGCAACTTCTCGATGTGGGGCGACGATGGTTATGTGAACCCGTGGCTGACCCCGTACATCGCCGAGTTCCTGCTTGATGCCCGGGATGCCGGCTTCGCCGTACCGGACAACGTGCTGCAGAAGGCACTGAACCGTCTCAGCGAGGATCTGCTGTCCGGCGGCAACCCGTTCTACGGGCAGGACGAGCGCGAGAAACTGAAGTTCGCCAACCAGGCGTATTCCGGCTACGTGCTGGCCCGGGTCAACCGTGCGCCGCTGGGTACGCTGCGTACGCTGTACGACAACGAGCGCAGCAAGGCGGTTGGCGGCCTGTCGCTGGTCCACCTGGGCGTGGCGCTGTCGCTGCAGGGCGACGCCAAGCGTGGCCAGGCCGCGTTGGAAGCTGCCTTCGCCAAGTCCAGCAGCGAGCGGCCGTCGTACTTCGGCGACTACGGCAGCGCGATCCGTGATGATGCGCTGATGATCGCGCTGACCCACGAGAACAAGCTGGCGAAGTCGGCATGGGATGCGCGTGCGGTTGATCTCGGCCGCGCCCTGGATGCGCGCCGCAACGCCGGCTGGATGTGGCTGAGCACGCAGGAGCAGGTCGCCATCGCCCGCCTCGGCAAGGCGCTGGCGGCCAACCAGAAGGCGCTGGTGGCCGGCGAGCTGGTCATCGGTGGCAACAGTGAATCGATCAGCGAGCGCAAGCTGTTCGGCCGCACCTTCAGCGCCAGCGAACTGGCCAGCGGAGTGCGCTTCACTCCGCAGGGCCAGCCGCCGATGTTCGCCAGCATCGATGTGGCGGGCATCCCGCGCAGTGCGCCCGCGCCGGACAACAGTGTGATCGGTGTCGAGCGCAGCTACTTCGGTACCGACGGCAAGCCGTGGTCGCCGCGCCCGCTGAAGGAAGGCGAAGCGCTGATCGTGCGGGTCACCGTCAGTGCCGACACCACCATGCCGGATGCGCTGCTGACCGATCTGCTGCCGGCCGGCCTGGAGATCGAGAACTTCAACCTGGGCGATGCGAAGCAGTGGGCGGACGTGGTCGTCGATGGCATCAGCATCAGCGACCGCGGTGACGCGGCCGATACCAAGCATGAGGAGTTCCGCGACGACCGCTACGTGGCAGCGCTCAAGCTCTCGCGCGGCGGAAAGGCCAATGTGTTCTACCTGGTGCGTGCGGTGACCCCGGGCACCTACTCGGTGCCTCCGCCGCTGGTGGAAGACATGTACCGGCCGCAGCTGCGTGGCGTCGGCCGCAGCAACCCGACCACGATCACGGTGGTGCAGCCGTGACCGCGCGGACGGGCCGCGACGGCGCGGCCCGTCCTGCTGGCAACCTGCAATGAAGAACGCGATGACGACCCGGCAGGCGGACCTGCGCCGCCGGCTGCGGCCGCTGTGGCCGTGGCTGCGCTGGGGAACGGCGGGTCTGCTGACGCTGCTGCTGGTACTGGACGTCGTTTTCCCGCCGCCACTGCCGAAGCAGCGCGACACCAGCACCCTGGTGGTGGCTGCCGATGGCACGCCACTGCGTGCGTTCGCCGATGCCGAGGGCGTGTGGCGCTATCCGGCCTCGATCGACAGCGTCTCGCCGTTGTACCTGCAGGCGTTGTTGACCTACGAGGACCGCTGGTTCTGGCGCCATCCGGGCATCAACCCGCTGGCGATCCTGCGTGCCAGCGGCCAGCTGCTGCGCGGCGGCCGCATCGTTTCCGGTGGCTCGACCCTGACCATGCAGGTGGCACGCATCCTCGACCCGCATTCGCGTACCCCGTGGGGCAAGCTCAAGCAGGTGCTGCGGGCCCTGCAGCTGGAAGTGCATCTTTCCAAGCGGGAGATCCTGGCCCTGTATCTGGAGCGTGCGCCCTACGGCGGCACCATCGAGGGCGTGGAGGCTGCCAGCTGGGCCTACCTGGGCAAGCCGGCCGCGCAGCTGTCACATGCCGAGGCCGCGTTGCTGGCGGTGCTGCCACAGGCACCCAGCCGCCTGCGCCCGGACCGCCATCCGGAAGCAGCGCAGAAGGCACGTGACAAGGTGCTGGCACGCATGGCCGAACGGGGGGCGTGGACACCGGATGAGGTGGAGGATGCACGCATCGAGAACGTGGTGGCGCGGTCGCTGCGACCGCCGCTGCATGCGGCATTGCTGGCGCAGCGGCTGCATGCGGCACACCCCGGCCAGGCGCGCATCCGGAGCAGCATCGACATCGGCCTGCAGCGTACACTGGAAGAGCGTGTGGCCAGCTATTTCTCGAGCCTGCCGGAGCGGACGTCGGCGGCACTGCTGGTGGTCGACAACCAGACCCTGCAGGCGCGCGCCTACGTGGGAACGCTGTCCTTCGGCGACCGCCAGCGCCTGGGCCACGTCGACATGGTGCAGGCCTGGCGCTCGCCGGGTTCGACCCTCAAGCCGTTCCTGTACGCGATGGCGCTGGATGACGGCCTGATCCACTCGGAGAGCCTGCTGGTGGACGCGCCGCAGAGCTTCGGCAGCTACCGTCCGGGCAACTTCGACATGGCGTTCAATGGCCCGATCGGCGCCTCCAGTGCGTTGCGTCTGTCGCTCAACGTACCCTCGGTGGACCTGCTGCAGCGGGTCGGCGCCGCGCGCTTTGCCGCGCGCCTGTCACACGCCGGCATCCAGCTGCGTTTTCCCGCGGGCAGCCCCCCCAATCTCTCGCTGATACTCGGTGGCACCGGCGCGAGGCTGGAAGATCTGGTCGGGGCATTCGCCGCACTGAACCGCAACGGTATCGCCGGCCGCGTGCGCTACACCGATGACGAGCCGATGATCGAGCGGCGGTTGGCCTCGCCGGGGGCGAGCTGGATCGTACGCGAGATGCTGGAGTCGAACCCGCGTCCGGGGTACGGCGTGGGCACCTTCGATGTGGGAGGGCGCCCCCGCGTTGCCTGGAAGACCGGGACCAGTTACGGCTACCGCGATGCCTGGGCCATCGGCAGCACGCGGCATTACACCGTGGGCGTATGGGTGGGGCGGCCCGACGGCACGCCCCTGCCGGGCCAGTACGGCGCGGTCACCGCACTGCCGCTGATGTTCGAGGTGGTCGACAGTCTGCCGCGCCAGCGTGGCGATTCGGCGGCGGTACCGATGCCGGCCAGCGTCAGCCAGGGCGACATCTGCTGGCCGACCGGTGAACGCGCCGAAGGATTGCCGCCGGCCGTGTGCCAGCGGCGGATGCCGGCGTACCTGCTCGACGGCGCCGTGCCGCTCACGTTCCCCGAGCGCGAAGCCCGGCGTTGGCAACCGGGCCGTCAGCGCTACCTGGCAGATGCACGCACCGGTCTACGCGTCTCGGCCGATTGTCGTCTGCCTCATGAGGAGGTGGCGCGCGAAATCGCCCGTTGGCCGGCGCTGCTGTCGCCGTGGCTGCCGAAGGCGACCCGGGAGCTGTCGCAGCTGCCGGCGCTGTCACCGGACTGCCGCGACGATGGCCGTGAGGCCAGCGTGGCGCTGCACGTGGACGGTCTGAATGACGGGGCCACGCTGGCGCGCGCGCCCAATGCCGAACACGGCGTGCGCCTGCAGCTGCGCGCGCTGGGCAGCGAGCAGGCAGTGGACTGGCTGCTGGATGGCCGCTGGATCGCACAGACCCGGGGATCTCAGCTGATGCAGCGCGAGTTCGCCGAACCGGGTAGCCATACGCTGACCGCGCTGGCTGCCGATGGCGCGTGGACGCAGGTGCGTTTCAACGTCCTCCGGTAGGTGCCGGCCCACCGCCGGCACGCGATATCCGATACGCGCAGCGCTATTCCCCGATCCACCCGTCCAGCAGGTCGGCGAACTCATCGGCGTGCTCTTCTTCCTGCGCCAGGATCTCCTCGAGGATGCGCTTGGTGGTCGTGTCGCGATCACCGATGAAGTCGATCATCTCGCGGTAGCTGTCGATGGCGATGCGTTCGGCGACCAGATTCTCGCGGACCATGTCGCGCAGGTCGCTGCCCTCCTTGTACTCGGCATGCGAACGCGCGCTCAGCGTGTCCGGATTGAGGTCCGGCTCGCCGCCGAGCTGGACGATGCGTTCGGCCAGCTTGCCAGCATGCGCCTGTTCCTGCTGCGCATGCTCAAGGAACTCGGCCTTGACCGCATCGGCCAGCATCCCCTTGGCGGTGAAGTAATGCCGGTAGTAGCGCAGCACACAGACATACTCGGTGGCGAGGGCGTCGTTGAGCAGCTTGATCACGGCCTTGCGGTCGGCACTGTAGCTTTCGGTGATCGCGCCATCTTCAAGATTGCGCCGCGCGCGTTCGCGCAGGACCTTGCGGTCGCTGATGCCGGGAAGCGGGTGGGCAGACGTGTTGGCGTTGGCTGGCGTATTGGACATGGCTGGCCGTTTCCTCTTGCGGTGGAAGATCAGGTGGGCAGGTGCTCCAGCACGTACTCGGCCGAGGACACTTCGAACTGCCCGGGCTGCTCGATCCAGGCCGCGCGGACGACGCCGTCGTCCACGTACAGGGCAAACCGGCGCGAGCGGATGCCCATGCCCGAAGCACTGGCATCCAGTTCCAGGCCCAGCGCGCGGGTCAGTTCGGCATTGCCGTCGGACAGCATCAGCAGGCCCTCGGGTACGTGCTGGTCAGCGGCCCAGGCCTTCATCACGAACGGATCGTTGACCGCCATGCAGTAGACCTCGATGCCGCGCTGGCGGAACGCCTCGAACTTCTCGACGAAGCCGGGCAGGTGGCGGGCGGAGCAAGTGGGGGTGAAGGCGCCGGGCACGGCGAACAGCACCACTTTGCGGGCGTCGAACAGCGAGTGCGTATCGAGCGTCTCGATGCCCTCGCGGATGCGCTTGAGGGTCACTTCCGGAATGCGGTCGCCGACATGGATGGTCATGATGGACTCCTTGCTGGGGCAGGCTAGTGGGCGGGATGGGACAGGGGCGTCAAGACATTGGAAACCCCGCGTGCAGGCCCCATCTTCAGGGGGCACGCGCCAGGGTTCCAGCCACAGCGTGGCGCAGGCCGATGGCAGGCGCATTGCGCAGGATCAGTCGGCCTCACCGGGGCCGCACGAGGGGCGGCGTAGCATCGCCGGCGCGTAGAATGAACCCGGGGCGGCGCCACCGGCGCGGCCGAAGCGAATCGAGGTAGCTGGATGGAATTCAAGGATTATTACGCCACCCTGGGGGTGGAACCGAGTGCGGGTGATGCGGAGATCAAGACCGCATACCGCCGGCTGGCACGCAAGTACCACCCGGACGTCAGCAAGGAGGCCGGGGCCGAAGACAGGTTCAAGGCGGTCAATGAAGCCTATGAGGCGCTGCGCGACCCGGAAAAGCGCGCGGCCTATGACCAGCTGCGCGCGCAGGGCTACCGGCCGGGCGAGGAATTCAATGTGCCGCCGAACTACGGTGGCGGTGGCTTCAATTTCGAGGAAGTGTTCGGCGGTGGTGGCCCTAATGGCGGCTTCAGCGACTTCTTCGAGAGCCTGTTCGCCCGCCAGCGCGGTGGCCAGGGACCGGGCCCGGGATTCAGCAGCCAGGGGCATGCACCCAACCGCGATACCCGCGCCAAGCTGTCGGTGCCGCTGGAGGCTGCCTACAACGGCGACAGCCTGCGCATCACCGTCAACGGCAGGCAGCTGGATGTGCGCGTGCCCAAGGGCATCCGTCCCGGCCAGGTGATCCGTCTGGCGGGGCAGGGCAACCACGGTGGCAACCTGCTGCTGGAGGTGGAGTACGCCGCACACCCGCAGTTCGAGGTCGATGGCCGCAACATCCTGTATTCGCTGCAGGTCACGCCCTGGCAGGCAGCGCTGGGCACCAGCATCAGCGTGCCCACGCTGGGCGGCGCGGTGGAGCTGAAGATTCCGGCCGATTCCGAAGCCGGTCGCAAGCTTCGCCTGCGCGGCCGCGGCCTGCCGGGCAATCCCGACGGCGATCAGATCGTCGAGCTGGAGATCATTGCCCCGGCCGCCACCGACGAAGCGCAGAAGAAGGCATACCGCAACCTGGCCAAAGCCTTCGGCGAATCAATCTGACGTCCTGTGCAGCGCCCTCGGTGAATCAACCCAGGGGTAGCGCCGGGCCATGCCCGGCGGCTCCTGACCCGCTGCGCTCGCCGGGCATGGCCCGGGGCTACCCGCGCATGCTGCGGCTTCAGCCCTGCCCGGCGAACACCCGCTCCAGCACCTCGGACAGCTCATCTTCCGAGAACGGTTTGGTGATGTAGGCCTTGGCGCCCTGGCGCATGCCCCACATACGGTCGGTGTCCTGGTCCTTGGTGGTCACCAGGATCACCGGGATGTGCCGGGTCGCCTCGTCGCGGGCGAGGGTGCGGGTCGCCTGGAAACCGTTGAGGTTGGGCATGACCACGTCCATCAGCACCAGATCGGGCAGCTCGGCACGGGCGGCCTCCACCCCGGCGGCACCATCGGTGGCGGTCAGGATCTGGTGCCCGAGCTTCTCGACGATGCGCTGTATCCCCAACAGCTGCGACGGTGAGTCGTCGACGATCAGAATGCGTGCCATGTTGTTCCCCAGGTAATGCCCGCAGTGTAGTGCGGGCGGATTACCGGCGGGAGGGCGGCGCCTGCCGTCCGTCGCCTGCCTGCAACGTTCAGTCGATCCGTACCACCGTGCGTCCCAGCGAGCCGCCGGCCAGCATGCGCTCGAACACCTCCGGCAGCGCCTCCAGGCCGACTTCCGCCGTACAGATCTGCTGCAGATGCTGCGGCTTCCAGTCGTCGCCCAACCGCGCCCAAACGGTTTCGCGCAGGGCGCGTGGCGCGTTGGCCGAAGAAACGCCCAACAGCGATACGCCACGCAGGATGAAGGGCATCACCGTCATGTCCAGCTTCGGGCTGGCGGCGAGGCCCGCGCTGACCACGCTGCCGTAGGGCACGGTCTGCGCCAGCAGGCTGGCCAGCATGTCGCCGCCGGCATTGTCCAGGCCCCCGCCGAAGCGCCCGGTCTGCAACGGGCCGGTATCGGCCAACGCCTCGCGTGGCAGAACCTCGCTGGCGCCGATGTCGCGCAGGAAGCGGGCCTGCTCCGGCTTGCCGCTGACGGCGTGCACGGTATAGCCGGCGCGGCTGAAGATCGACAGCGCCAGGGCACCCACGCCACCGCTGGCGCCGGTCACCGCCAGCGGGCCCAGATCCGGGGTCTGCCGATTGTCCTGCAGGCGCAGCAGCGCCAACGCGGCGGTGAAACCGGCCGTGCCCAGCACCATCGCCTCGCGCGGGCTGAGCCCGGGCGGCTGCGCGATCACCGCACTCGACTCCAGCCGCACGTACTGGCTGTAGCCGCCGTCGCGGGTTTCGCTCAGGCCGCAGCCGGTGGCCAGCACGGCGTCGCCCTCGCGCCAGGCGGGGTCGGTGGAGGCCACGACCGTGCCGGCCACATCGATGCCGCCCACCAGCGGGAAGCGGCGCAGGATCCGGCCCTTGCCGGTGCCGGCCAGGGCGTCCTTGTAATTGACCGAGGACCACCGGGCGCGGATCAGCACCTGCCCGGGGTTGAGGTCGTGGACCCCCAGCCGGGTCAGTCCGCTGCGGTAGCCGGCGTCGTCGCTTTCGATGCGGAAGGCGGTGAACGGGGTGGTGGGGACCATCGGCGTGCCTGACTTCGAGGAAAACGCCACCTTACCCCGTTCGCCCCCTTTCGATCCTGCCGATCCGCCCCATCTTGTATGATCGGTGATGGTTCACGGCTGGCGCCGCGGGAAGGGCCCGCGCCGCAGCCCATATCTTGATGGAGCGTGCATGGCCTGGAATACACCCGGCGGCAACAAGGGCGGACAAGGCCCCGAGGACAATCGACGCGGGCCGTTCGGGTCGCGCGGCGGTGGCAATGGTGGTGGCTGGGGCGGGCTGCCCGGGCCGTTGAAGGATCTGTTCGATGGCGGCATCGTCCGCTGGGTGGTGGCAGCCCTGGTGCTGCTGGTGCTGTTCTCCAGCTTCCAGCTGATCGGCGAGCAGCAGCGTGGCGTGGTGCTGCGCTTCGGCCAGTTCTCGCGCATCCTGCAGCCCGGACCGAACTTCAAGCTGCCGTGGCCGATCGAGTCGGTCACCAAGGTCAACGCGACCGAGATCAAGACCTTCTCGATCCAGGTCCCGGTGCTGACCCGCGACGAGAACATCGTCAACGTGTCGTTGAACGTCCAGTACCGCATCGATGATCCGCAGCAGTACCTGTTCGGCACGGTCGATGCCAACCAGGTGCTGGAACAGTCGGCCCAGAGTGCCGTGCGCGAGGAAGTCGGCCGTGCCGATCTCAACGCCGTGCTGAACAACCGTGGCCCGCTGGCCGTGGCTGCCGAGGAGCGCCTGCAGGCGCTGCTGCGCGCGTTCAAGACCGGCCTGACCGTGACCGGCCTGACCCTGCAGGACGCCCGTCCGCCGGAGGAAGTGAAGCCGGCCTTCGACGAGGTCAACGGTGCGCAGCAGGTCAAGGAACGCCTGATCAACGAAGCCCAGGCCTACGCCGCCAAGGTCGTGCCGGAAGCACGAGGCCAGGCCTCGCGCGCCCGTACCACCGCCGAAGGCTACAAGCAGGCCGTGGTGTCCAAGGCCGAGGGTGATGCACAGCGCTTCAGCCTGCTGCAGGCCCAGTACAAGGATGCGCCGGACGTGACCCGCAAGCGCCTGTGGCTGGAAACGGTGCAGCAGGTGCTGAGCGAGAACCGCAAGGTGATCGGTGGCGATGGCCGCCAGCTGATCTACGTGCCGATGACCGGCGATACCCGTCCTGCGACGTCGGCCGCCGGCGTGCCGAATCCGGACGTGGTGATGCCTTCGTTGCCGGGTACCACGGCGGCGGAACCTTCCCGTGACCCGGGCCGGCCCACGGGCCGCCCGACCGGGCGACCGAGCGGCCGTGAGGAGGGCAGCCGATGAAGAGTCCAATCTGGATCGCCGTGATCGTGGCGGTGGTGCTGGGCCTGCTGGGCTCGGTGTACGTGGTCCGCGAGGACCAGACCGCCATGGTCCTGAACCTGGGCAAGGTAGTGCGCTCGGACATCAAGCCGGGCCTGCACTTCAAGCTGCCGATCGTGGAAACGGTGAAGGTCTTCGACCGCCGCTTCCAGGTGCTTGATACCGCCCCTGCGCGTTACTTCACCGCCGAGCAGAAGGACGTCAGCGTCGACTTCTTCGCGATCGGCTACATCTCCAACGTGGGTGACTACTTCCGTGCCACCGGCGGCGATCCGCGCATCGCCAATGCCCGCCTGGCACCGATCATCACCGACTCGCTGCGCAACCAGATCAACTCGCGCACCCTGCAGCAGCTGGTGTCCGGCGACCGCAGCGAGCTGATCGCCGAGCAGCTGAAGGGCATCAACGAGGCGGTGGCGGGGCTGGGCATGCAGATGATCGATCTGCGCATCAAGCAGGTCGATCTGCCGACCGACAGCCAGGTCATCAACGACGTGTATGAGCGCATGCGCGCCCAGCGCAAGCAGGAGGCCGCCAAGCTGCGCGCCGAAGGTGAGGAACAGTCGCTGACGATCCGCGCCCAGGCCGACCGCGACAGCACCGTGTTGATCGCCGAAGCCGAGCGTGATGCCCAGCGCCTGCGCGGTGAAGGTGATGCCGATGCCGCGCGCATCTATGGCAAGGCCGGTTCTGCCGATCCGGCGTTCTACGCCTTCTACCGCAGCCTGGAGGCCTACCGTGGCTCCATGACCGATGGCAACGGCGTGATCGTGCTCGACAAGAACGACCCGTTCCTGCAGTACCTCAAGAGCGATCGCTGAGGTCGCACGCACTACCCACGGGGCCCGGCCAGATGCCGGGCCCCGTGCCATTTCTGGAGTTCCCGATGAAAGACCTGTTCGCGGCCGTGTGCCTGGTCGCGGTGCTGGAAGGCCTGTTCCTGTTCGCGGCCCCGCTGGCCTGGAAGCGCATGGCCGAGCGCCTGCTGGACCTGCCTGGACCGGCCCTGCGCAGCTTTGGCGGCCTGATCCTGCTGGCCGGCCTGAGCCTGCTATGGTGGGCACGGCATTAGCAGCGGGTCATATTCCTTTCCGCAGGAAAGGGATCTGACCCCGTTTCGGGCCCCTGACCGCTGGGTGAAGCCGTCCGTCGGAAAGGTGGCACCCGACCCCGGAAACCCGGATAATGCACAAAAGCCGGACGGGCCTCCCCCGTTCGGCTTTTTCCGTGTCTGGGCCATCCATCGCCGGCCGCTCCCCGTTTGGAGCCGCCATGACCGCGCTGGCCACCCCCGCCACGGTTTACCCGTCCGCGGCCCCGATGGCCGCAACAAATCGAGGAGCCCGTCATGGGTCAGTCTGTCGTAGTGTTGGGTGCCCAGTGGGGCGATGAAGGCAAGGGCAAGATCGTTGATCTGCTCACTGAGGAAATCGGCGCGGTCGTGCGCTTCCAGGGCGGCCACAATGCCGGCCACACGCTGGTCATCAACGGCAAGAAGACCGTCCTGCACCTGATCCCGTCCGGCATCCTGCGCGACGACGCACTGTGCCTGATCGGCAACGGCGTGGTGATCTCGCCGGCCGCGCTGCAGAAGGAAATCGCCGAGCTGGAAACCTCCGGCGTGGAAGTGCGTTCGCGCCTGAAGATCTCCCCGGCCGCGCCGCTGATCATGCCGTACCACATCGCCCTGGACCAGGCGCGCGAACGCGCTGCCGGCGGCAAGGCGATCGGCACCACCGGGCGTGGCATCGGCCCGGCCTACGAAGACAAGGTGGCACGTCGCGGCATCCGCATCGCCGACCTGCATTACCCCAAGCAGCTGGAAGAACTCCTGCGCACCGCGCTGGATTACCACAACTTCGTGCTGACCAAGTACCTCAACACCGACGCGATCGACTTCCAGAAGACCTACGACGAGGCACTGGCCTTCGGCGAGTACGTCGAGCCGATGAAGTCCGACGTCGCCGGCATCCTGCACGACCTGCGCAAGCAGGGTAAGCGCGTGCTGTTCGAAGGCGCGCAGGGCGCGCTGCTGGACATCGACCACGGCACCTATCCGTACGTCACCAGCTCCAACACCACCGTCGGCGGCGCACTGGCCGGCGCCGGCGTGGGTGCCGATGCGATCGACTACGTGCTGGGCATCGCCAAGGCCTACGCCACCCGCGTCGGCGGCGGTCCGTTCCCGACCGAACTGGATGATGAGATCGGCCAGGGCATCCGCGACCGCGGTGCCGAGTACGGCGCCTCGACCGGCCGCCCGCGTCGCTGCGGCTGGATGGACATCGTCGCGCTCAAGCGCGCCGTGGCCATCAACGGCATCAGCGGCCTGTGCATCACCAAGCTGGACGTGCTGGACGGCATGGAGAAGCTGAAGGTCTGCATCGCCTACGAATACCGCGGCAAGCGTACCGAGTACGCACCGCTGGACGCGCAGGGCTGGGAAGAGTGCACCCCGGTGTACCTGGAGTTCCCGGGCTGGAGCGAGAACACTCACGGCATCACCCAGTGGGATGACCTGCCGCCGGCCGCGCGCGCCTACCTGCGTTCGCTGGAGGAGCTGGCGGGCTGCCCGATCAGCATCGTCTCGACCGGCCCCGATCGCGACCACACCATGGTCCTGCAGGATCCGTTCGCCTGAGGTAGCGCCGGGCCATGTCCGGCGTGGTGGTAACGCTGTTCAATTGAAAAAAGAGCGCCGCGACTCCCTGTGGGGTCGCGGCGCTTCAGTTTGGGCCGGTTTCATCTGTCGGCGGTGGCGCTGTCAAGTACAGCCACGGAAGCCGACACCATGACCGCTCGCAAGACCCCGCCGTTCCATGTTGTTGAGCCCATCAACGACGACGCCAATCCCGCCGACGATCTCAGCACGTTCCAGGGCTGCCTCACCCGCATCCGTGATGGCGAGGGCTCCGATGGCATGTTGTGGCCGGAGGAGAACCTGTCCGACGGACGACGTCAGTCCTTGGCGCGGATCGACCGTGCGGCCGTGGGCATCCTCACCGCGGTGGAGATGCTGCATGCGGCCAACCGTTGCGCCACCATGGCGACGCCGCGCAGGCACCTGGACGAAGGTGGGGTGGAAGGGCTGTTCTTCGCCTGCCGCGAACTTGCCGAGCTGGTCTGCAGAGAAGTCAGGCCGGCCTGACCCCCTTCCGCATGTGCGATGCCTGGCCTCGCCATCTGGCGAGGTATCGGGTGGGTTCACGCGCTTCAGACTGACTTCCGCGCTGGCGCGCGTTCGGGCGTGCCGGGCTCCGGCTGACCGTGCTGGAGGTCTGTGGCCGTTCTTCTTCTGGCAGCCCCTGGCACTGCTGTTACTGCTTGCTGGTGGCGGGCTGGCGACCGCCAGCATCGCGCTGCGGCGGTGGCGACGCCGGTAGCACCGGGCCATGCCCGGCGGGGTACTTGTCAGATACCCAATACGGCTAGGATCGTGCCCAAATCGGGCATCACTGCGACTGGCTCTCCCACGCGGCACACGCGCTACCCTCCCGCCTGCAACAGCGGGTACGGATTGATCGATTCCCCCTTCCACCACTGCTTCTCCGGCCCCAGCACGTGCACTTCGAAATGCAGGTGCGGGGCCTCGGCGCTGGCGTTGCCGGTGCTGCCTACGTAGCCAATCACCTCGCCACGCTTGATCACCTGCTTTTCGGCCAGGCCATCGGCATAGCGTTGCAGGTGGGCGTAGTAGTAGCACCAGTGCCCGCTCGGCTCGAACTGGTAGATCGTCAGCCCCCCACGCTTGCTGTCGAACAGCTTTTCCACCGTCCCATCGGCCACTGCCAGCACCGGAGTTCCTGCGTCGGCCATGATGTCGATTGCATCATGCACGCGCCCTTCGCTGCGGGCATCGGTGAAGGTATCGCGCAGCTGCGAAGGCAGTACGCCCTGCACCGGCAGCAGCAGGCCGCTTGGCGCATCGGTGGCGCTGGACGGCGGCACCGCCGTGGGGGCCGCAGCGCCCACACGCGGCGTCGCAGCCGCAACCTCCGGCGCCGCAGCCACCGCAGGTGGTGCTGCAGGCCGGGCAACCGCTACTGGCTCACCCGCATCGCGGCGCAGCCACCAGCCCATTCCCACACCCACCAGCACGCCCAGCACGATCAACTGCGAAAGTCGCATCGGCTCACTCCTGCATCACCACGGGGACGGAGGTATCCACCGCATCGGCCACGCGCAGTGCATCCCAGTTGGTCATGCGCACGCAGCCATGCGATTCGGTCTTGCCGACATGCCCGGGTACCGGCGTTCCGTGCAGGCCATAGTGGGGTTTGGACAGATCGATCCAGACCCGGCCGACCGGATTGTTCGGACCGGGCGGCAGCGTGGCCTTCTTCTCGCCTTTGCGCGCATCCCAGAACAGCTTGGGGTTGTAGTGGAACGGCGGGTCGCGATGGACGCCGAGAATCTTCCATTCACCGATCGGCAGCGGATCGTGCTGGCTGCCGGACGAAACCGGCACCTGTGCGATCACCTTGCCCTGCGCATCCAGCAACTGAAGAGTGGAATCGGACTTGTCGACCACGATCTTCGCCGCCTTCGGCAATGTCGCGGGGGCGATGTTGGGCACCTGGATGCGGCTGCCGGCCTTGGCCAGATCGACGCCGGGGTTGAGCAACTTCAGAAGGGCAGGGGACGCGTGGAAGCGTTCACCGAGCGCTTCCTCGACGCTGCTGTAACCCAGCGACTTCAGCTTTGCCTGTGCGGCGGGTTTCTTGGGAATGGACTGGAACGGACCGGCAACATCCTCGGCCGTCAGCGTGTAGCTGGCCAGCGGCGCGATCGTCTCGGCCTGGAGAGCCTCCCAGGTGCTGTCGTCCAGCTCTCCGCTCACCGTCAGGCCGTGTGCCGCCTGGAAGCCGGCCACGGCCCGATGCTGGTTGCTGCCGACTTCACCGTCGATCTCGCCCGGGGAGAAATTGGCGCGATCCAGCAACACTTGGGCGTGCAGCGGCGAGCGGGCTGCTGTATCGGGTCCGGCCTTCTCGGCAATGGGCTCCGGCAGCTGGGCCGGCGGCGGTACCTGCGCGAAGGCGGGCGACACCAGCAAGGACAGGGCGAGCAGGGCGGGGCGGTACACGGGCATGGAGATCTCCGGCAGATGGCAGCTCCACCCTGCCCGCAGAGGCTGCGCAGCCTCCGTGAAAGCAACCTGATGCCGGCATGAGCAGGGCAGCCCCGGCGTGGCTCAGGCCCTTGTCGCAGAAGTACGGGGCGGGGCCTCACCAAGGTGAACGGCTGCCGACGCCCGTGCTTGTTGCCGATCAAGATTGCCGGTGGCGCGGCCGATACGGGCGCATCCCCCCGTTTTGGATGTACCCATGGATTACTTGAGGAATGTCAGGGTTGCCTGGCGTCTTGGGCTGGGCTTTGGCCTGTTGCTGCTGCTGGTCGCGGCCGTGGTGGCCACCGGCGCCACCGCCAGTGCCGTGCAGAAGCGCGCGATGCAGCAGGTGGTCGACGTCAGTGTGGCCAAGGTACGCCTGCTGTCGCAGATGCTCGATGCCAACAACCAGATGATGGTAGTGCGTCGCGAAATGCTGATCCGCCAGGGCGAAGACCGCGGCAGCGACGAGAAGCGCATTGCCGACCTGGTCAAGCGCTACGAGGCGGATTGGTCCGCCTATCAGGCACTGCCGGGCGATGCAGAGGGCAAGGCCATCGCTGAAACCATCGCGGCCAAGCGCGCCCTTGCGCGCCCGCTCAACAAGCAGACCAGCGAACTGATGGAGCAGGGCGACTACCCCGCTGCCGTGGCACTGACCCTGGGGCCGGTGCAGGAAGCGGCCAACGGCTGGAACAAGGCGTTGTCCGAGGGAGTCGACTTCGAAGAGAAGGAAAGCCGCGAGGCCGCCGCCGAGGCGATCCGCCTGGGTGAACGCAGTCTGCTGCAGTTGCTGGTGCTGGGAGGCGTGGCCCTGCTGGTCGGCATTGCCGCCTCGGTGATGATCGGTCGCAGCCTGACCGGTCCGCTGGCACGCGCGGTGAACCTGGCCGAGCGCCTGTCCAAGGGCCAGCTGGACCAGGAATTCCGCCTCGGCGGCCGTGACGAGTTGACCCGGCTGGGCGAGGCGATGGCCAGCGTGCGGCAGAGCGTGCAGGCCGCCATCGGGGCGCAGATGCACATGGCCGAGCAGCACGAGGCGGGTGCGATCCGCTACCGCATGGACGCCAGCGCGTTTCCGGGCGATTTCGGGCGCATGGTGCAGGCCACCAACAGCCTGGTGGAATCACACGTGCAGGTGGAACTGCTGATGGCCGAGGTCATGCAGCGCTATGCCATCGGCGACCTCAGCCGCGACCTTCCGGACTATCCCGGCGAGAAGGGTACGCTGACCCGCACCCTGGCCGCAGTGAAACAGAGCCTGCTGGCAGTCAACACCCAGATTGACGACCTGGTCCGCGCGGCGCGCGCCGGAGATTTCAGCGTGCGTGGGGATGCCAGTGCGTTCCAGTATCAGTTCAGGGCGATGGTCGAGCAGCTCAACGGCATGATGGCCAGTTCGCAGGCCAGCATCGCCGACGTCTCCGATGTGCTGCGCGCGGTCTCCGGGGGCGACCTCACTGCGCGCATGGACGGTCACTACGACGGCGTGTTCGCCCGCATGCGCGACGATGCCAACACCACCACGGCCCAGCTGACCGGCATCGTGCGCGGCATCCAGGACGCTGCCGACAGCATCAACAATGCCGCGCAGGAGCTCGCCGCCGGCAACAGCGACCTGTCCCGCCGTACCGAACAGCAGGCCGCCAACCTGGAAGAAGCGGCGGCATCGATGGAAGAACTCACCTCGACCGTCCGCCAGAATGCCGAGCTGGCCCGCCAGGCCGACAGCGAGGCACACGCTGCCGGCGCGGCGGTGCGGGCCACCGAACAGGCAATGGCACAGATGGCATCTGTGATGGGAGAGATCGATCAGTCCTCGGCGCGCATCTCGGAAATCTCCACGGTCATCGATGGCATCGCCTTCCAGACCAACATCCTGGCCTTGAACGCTGCGGTGGAAGCTGCCCGCGCGGGTGAGCAGGGCCGCGGCTTTGCCGTGGTCGCCAGTGAAGTGCGCACGCTGGCGCAGCGTGCGGGCATCGCCGCCAAGGAGATCAAGGAACTCATCGAAGAGGCGGCAGGCAAGGTGCAGAGCGGTCTGGCGGTCACGGTCGAGTCGGAAGCGGCCATTGCCCGCTTGGCACAGGCCAGCGCACGCACCAACCAGCTGATGAGTGACATCGCTGCGGCGAGCAAGGAACAGGCGGCCGGCATCGAACAGGTCAATCAGGTGGTGGTGCAGATGGATCAGGTGACCCAGCAGAATGCCGCACTGGTGGAAGAAGCCACTGCCGCCAGCCGCGCGCTGGAAGAGCAGGCCAATACGCTGACCGCGTCGGTCGCGGTGTTCCATATCGAGCAGAGCGGTGCAGTCCGCACGGTGGCAGCACGCGCGGCCTGACCGTCGGCAGCCGCCTGAAGGCACGGGCCGCCACGTGTTCGCGCGTGGTGGCCGGTCAGTCCTGCATGCGGCGGATGCGGCCGTCCTCGATCTTCCAGATCACGTCCTTACCCGTGGAGACGTACAGCGGCGAGCGGGCCCACAGGCTCCAGAACACATGGATCTCGGTCGGTGTCGGGTCCTGCAGATGGGTGATGAACATCGCCGCACCGGGTGGCGCACGCTTCAGCTGGATGCAGCTGTGGGTGAAGGCGCGGCGGGAGACGATCCGACCGTGGGCGATGTCGAGACGATGCGTGCCGCCCAGCGGAACTACGGCAGGATCGGTGGTGGCGGGCAGCAGGTAGACCGTCCACGCATCGGCGGCCGTACCGGGCGCCGGAAGAACCACGCTGTTGTAGGTCTGCGCGCAGGCGTCGAAGGCGCTGTTCAACGCCAGCGCCCGTGCGGCGGCAGCGCCGGCCTGGTAGGTCGTTGGCGCCGCTGGAACATCCAGAGTCTCGGTTGCGCCGGTCATCCTTCCCTGCGCGTCGGTGGCGGCCCTATACAGGACCACTGCGCCGTCGCCGATCATGCTGACTTCGTAGTGGCTGCCGCGCTGTTCGGTTATCCAGCCCCTTACCCGGGTGTCGCCGCGCATGTCCTGTTCGAGCAGGGCGTCAGTTGCGCGCTCGGCCGCCAGGTCGTGCTCGAACATCTGCCGGCCACGCGCTTCAGCCTGTGCGACGGCCTGCGCGGTACCCACATCGTCCGCTGGCGCGGCGGGAGCCCGCGCATTGCCGGAAACGGCCGGTGACGCGGCGCAGAGCCACGCCAGCAGCCCCAACATGCCAGTCCATCGTTTCATGGCCCTTTCCTCCCCTCTGCGCCCTGCGGCACCGTGGAGTATGCCGCAGGCCGGTGGTCTACCGCGCGCCACCTTTTTCGGCGATGCTCGCTGAAAAGGGGAGCGGGCATGGACAACAGGGAACCGGAAGGGACCTATGGCGATGTGCCGCGGGTGCAGGGCATCGAGGTGACTGCGGCGCCACCGGAGCCGGAAGCAGCGACCGACTGGTCGATGCTGCCGCTGACCCGTGGTGATGATGACTCGGCAGTGATGCAGGCGCTGTCCCGCATGCGCCGTGAGCCGGCACTGCTGTTCACCACCGCCTACCTGCTGGTGTCGCTGCTGGGGCTGTGGTGCAGCTTCTGGTTCTACCGGGGATTCGAGCTGTCGATTCTGGATTACCTGCAGCCCAGCGATTTCCTGGTGGCCGGCATGCGTGACCCGGCCTATGCACTGCTGCTGGCTGCGGGCGTGCTGCTGGTGCTGCTGGTGAGCTGGCCGGAAACGCTGCGGATGCGCAATGCGGCCAAGCTCGAGCAACTGCGCGCACGCAACTGGGCATGGCGGGCGGTGCTCATGCGCTCGGTACTGACCAGCTGGGAGGGCGTAGGTCTGCGGCCGCTGACGGCGATGACCCTGGCCGTGGCCGCGTTCATGGCCATCGGCGCGGCCAACTACGTGCAGGTACGTGGGCAGCAGATCCGCAACGAGGGACGTGGGGAAGTGATCCGCCTGCAGTTGAACGGCGACGCGGGGCCCTTGCCCGGCACCGCGCGCCTGTTGGGCTCCAGCAGCGCATTCCTGTTCGTCTGGTGGCCGCAGCAGCGACGGGCCGAAGCGATTCCGATCGCTGCGGTGCGCAAGCTGCAGGCGGTGGCCGTGGCGGCACCCGCGCCCAAGGGCCGGGCCGGCGATTGACTGAGCCGTGGCGCCGCCGGGTGCTGATGCTGCCCGGCGTGCGCCACGTCACCGTGCAGGGCCGCAGGCATCGTGTGCCCGCTGCGCTGCCGGGTGCATCTCAACCGCCTGCGCGGGTGCGCGCCGCCTTCTTCGCGGCGGTCGAGCGTGCCGCCTTCTTTGCCGCCCGGGTTGCCGCTGCCTTCTTCGCGGCTGCACTGCGCGTGCTGGCGGTGGACTTCTTCGCGGGCGCTTTCTTCGCGGCAGTCTTCTTTGCGGCCTTCTTCGCCGGTGCTTTTCCCGCAGTGCTCTTCGTTGCGGCCTTCTTTGCCGGTGCCTTCTTCGCCGCCTTCTTCGCAGTTTTCTTCGCCGCCTTCTTCGCAGTCTTCTTGGCGCCCTTGCGGGCACTGCCACTGCGCTTGCCTCCGCCATCCTGCTTGTTCACGGTGGCCCACGCGATGCGCTCGGCGGTGCTCTCACTGGCACCACGCTCGCGCTCGCTTTCCTCGATGTGTTCGGCCTGGCGCTTCTGCTTGTCGGTATAGGCGGATTTGTCTCCACGGGGCATGACACGTCTCCTTGCAGGCGATGGGGGTGAGGCCGTCAGGCCAGTTGCCGCAGCTTCGGTTCGCGGGCCCACTGGCGGGTGGCGGCGACGGCGAGGAAAGCGCCGGCATCGCCCGCGTCGACGATGCCTGCATCCTTGCCCACGCGCGCCGCCTTGAGCAGCACCCGGCCTCCTTCATCGCTGCCGATGGCCTTCAGGTGTGCCCACGCGGTGCTGGCAAATTCCAGCCCCGCACTGTCGCTGGACAGCCGCTTGCCGGCCTCCTCGCTGAGCACGATCGCGACCGCATCGAACACCGCCGATGGAGTCCCCGCCAGTTGCCCGTCGGCCGCTTGCAGCTTGCCGTTGCTCAGGGTGGCGCCGCCCACCTTGGGAGCCACCAGCTTCACCGCCGCGCCGGCCTTCTCGGCGGCCTTGCGCAGGCTGCTGATGACACCGGCATCGGAGCCTTCATCAAACAGGATGCCGATGCAGCGCCCTTGCAGGGTGGGTTTGTTGCGGCCAATCACGCGGACTTCCGGTGCGGGGGGCATGTCCTGTGCCGGCGTAGCAGTGGGCGCCGGGTCGGGCAGGGCGGGCAGCGCCAGTCCCTCTGCCACCCGCTGCGCGAGGGTTTCGTCGATGTTGCGCAGGTGGCTGACGGTACGCACCCGCACCTTCAGCGTTTCCACCTTGGACAGCTCGAACACCAGCGCCGAGGCCAGATGGGCCTGCTCGGGTGCTTCCAGGCTGCGGAAGAACATCCGTGCCTGGCTGTAATGGTCGGCGAAGCTCTCGGCACGCGTGCGCCCCTTGCGGCCATCATCCGCGCTGGCATGGCTGCGGAATCCGGCCGGTGTCTCGCGCGGGCTGTCGTCCTCCAGCGAACTGGGGTCGTAGGCCACGCGGCCCTTGGGCACCTGCATCTGCATATGCCCATCGCGCTGGTGGTTGGCAAACGGGCACTTTGGCGCATTCACCGGGATCTGGTGGAAGTTGGGCCCGCCCAGGCGGATCAGCTGGGTATCCAGGTAGGAGAACAACCGGCCCTGCAGCAGCGGGTCGTTGCTGAAGTCGATGCCGGGCGGCACGTTGGCCGGGCAGAAGGCCACCTGCTCGGTTTCGGCGAAGAAGTTGTCCGGCCAGCGATCCAGCACCATGCGCCCGATCACCTTCAGCGGCACCAGCGATTCGGGAATGATCTTGGTCGGGTCCAGGTGATCGAACGGAAATGCGTCAGCCTCCTCTTCCGTGAACAGCTGCACGGCCAGTTCCCATTCGGGGAAGTCGCCACGCTCGATCGCCTCGAACAGGTCGCGCCGATGGAAATCGTTGTCCGCGGCCTGCAGCTTCAACGCCTCGTCCCACACCGTGGACTGGATGCCCAGCTTCGGCCGCCAGTGGAATTTGACGAAGGTGGAGTCGCCGGCCTCGTTCAACAGGCGGAAGCTGTGCACGCCGAAGCCTTCGATCATGCGCAGCGAGCGTGGAATGGCGCGGTCGCTCATCGCCCACATGATCATGTGCATCGATTCGGGCATCAACGAAATGAAGTCCCAGAACGTGTCGTGCGCGCTCGCTGCCTGCGGGAACGCGCGGTCCGGTTCCATCTTCACCGCATGCACCAGGTCGGGAAACTTCATTGCGTCCTGGATGAAGAACACCGGGATGTTGTTGCCCACCAGGTCCCAGTTGCCTTCAGGGGTGTAGAACTTCACCGCGAAACCCCGCACGTCGCGGGGGGTGTCGACCGACCCGGCACCGCCGGCCACCGTGGAAAAGCGGGTGAACACCGGCGTCTTCTTTCCGACTTCGCCAAGGATGCGCGCACGGGTGTACTTGGCCAGCGAGTGAGTGAGTTCGAAATAGCCATGGGCGGCGCTGCCGCGGGCATGCACGATGCGCTCCGGGATGCGCTCATGGTCGAAGTGGGTGATCTTCTCGCGGAGGATGAAGTCCTCCAGCAGGGTGGGGCCTCGTGGGCCCTGGCGCAGCGAGTTCTGGTTGTCGGCGACGGGGATGCCCTGGGCCGTGGTCATCGGGGGGTGCGTGCCGCCGGCGTGCAGGTGCAGTTCGTCGCCGTCGCCACGGCGATGGTCGGGGGAGGGGGCGGGTGCGCGCTTGCCGGAGGGCTTGCTGGCGGCCATGGGTCCAGGTCCTGTAGCGGGAAGTCAACCTCTACCCTCGCGCGCCAGACGTTAAGCCCCGGTCCCGCGCAGGTGATCGCGCGGACAAGGGCGCCTCGGCTATGCTTGGCGCATGCGAGTCGAGCCCGCCGACATCGAAGCCCTGTTCGACGCCATCCCGGACGTGCTGTTCTTCATCAAGGACCGCCAGGGCCGTTACACCCACGTCAACCAGACCATGCTGCGGCGGCTGGGCCTGCGCGCGCGCAAGGACGTGATCGGGCGTACCGCGGCCGAGATCTACCCGACCGGCCTCAGTGCGGACTATGTCGACCAGGACGCACGCGTGCTGTCCGGCGAGGTGATCGAGAACCTGATGGAGCTGCACCTGTTCGCCAACCGCGAGCCGGGCTGGTGCCTGACCTGCAAGCGGCCGCTGGTGGTCGACGGCAGCATCGAGGGCCTGATCGGCATCTCGCGCGACCTGGGCCAGAAAGATAGCCTGGGCACCCAGTACGAGCAGCTGCGGCTGGCCCTGGCCCATCTCAACGCGCATTACGCCGAGAATGTGCGCATGCAGACATTGCTGGACATCACCGGGTTCTCGCTGTCCAAGCTGGAGCGCAGCTTCCGCAAGGTGTTCCAGATGACCCCGCAGCAGGTGCTGACGCGGCTGCGGATCCAGATGGCCATGCATCTGCTGCATGGCGACGACAGCATCGCCTGCATCGGCCAGGCCTGCGGGTTCAGTGACCAGAGCGCGTTCACCCGCAAGTTCAAGGCCGAAACCGGTTTCTCGCCGCGCGCCTACCGCGCCCGCATCGGCGAGCCGGCGCTGGCCTGAGCGGCCTGCTGCACTGTGCCTATCCCCACAGGCGCGGGACAGGGTAAGGTGACGCCCCTGTAGCCGCCGCCCACTCCTGCCGATGCCCGCCAGCCCCGTTACGCCTGCCTCGCCCTCCCGCCTGGGCCATTCGCTCAAGCCACGCCAGCTGATCATGATGGGGTTGGGCAGCGCCATCGGCGCGGGCCTGTTCCTGGGCTCCGGTGTGGGCGTACAGGCGGCCGGCCCGGCGGTGCTGGTGTCGTACCTGGTGGCCGGCGCACTGGTGATCATCGTGATGAACGCACTGGGCGAAATGGCGGCGGCCAAGCCGACCAGCGGCGCGTTCTCGGTCTATGCCGCCGACGCCATGGGCGCCACGGCAGGGGCGACTGTCGGCTGGCTCTGGTGGGTACAGCTGGTGATCGTGATCGCCGCCGAGGCCGTGGGAGCGGCGGGCCTGCTGGCCACGGTCTGGCCTGCCATTCCGGTGCCGATGGCCGCCCTGGCGTTCATGCTGTTCTTCACCGCGATCAACCTGCTCGGGGTCAGGAATTTCGGTGAGTTCGAGTTCTGGTTCGCCATTCTCAAGGTGGTGGCGATCCTGGCGTTCATCGCCATCGGTTTCGCGCTGCTGATGGGCTGGCTGCCGCGGGTGACCTCTCCGGGACTGAGCAACTTCACCGCACACGGCGGTTTTGCACCGCAGGGCCTGGCCGGTATCGGCGCAGCCCTGCTGGTGGTGGTGTTCGCCTTCGGCGGCACCGAGATCGTGGCCGTTGCCGCGGCCGAGACCGAGGATCCCGAGCGCAGCATCGCCCGCGCCATCCGCACCGTGGCCTGGCGCATCCTGGTGTTCTACATCGGCTCGCTGAGCGTGATCATCGCGGTGGTGCCGTGGACCAGCGACGCGCTGAAGTCGCCGTTCGCCGCGGTGCTGGATGCGGCCCGCATTCCGGGGGCGGGCACGGCCATCACGCTGATCGCAGTGATCGCCCTGCTGTCGGCCCTCAACGCCAACCTCTACGGCGCGTCGCGGATGATGTATTCGCTGGCGCAGCGCCGCGAGGCACCGGCCGTGCTGGGCTGGACCGACCCGCGGCAGGTGCCGGTGATCGCCGTTCTGGCCAGCGTGCTGTTCGGGTTTGCCGCGACGGTGATGGAACTGCTGTTCCCGGACAAGGTGCTGCCGGTACTGCTGAACATCGTCGGCTCGACCTGCCTGCTGGTGTGGACGCTGTCGCTGCTTTCTCAACTGGTGCTGCGCCGCCGTGCGGACCGCCTCGGCTCGCGCCTGCCGTTCCGCATGGCCGGTTTCCCGTGGCTGACCTGCTGCGCCCTGGCGATCCTGGCACTGATCTTCGGCCTGCTGCTGAGCGAGGCGCATACGCGCCTGCAGTTCCTGTCGATGGTGGCCCTGACCGCCACGATCGCGGCCGGCAGTGCCATCGCGCGCCGCATGCGCGAGGCCTGATCCGTACAGCCGAGCGTGGGCTCGGCTCTACAGCGGGCATACATCCCGCGTGCCATCCTGTTCGCGGGGCCGTCATCGGCCCGCTGAACTGGAGCACCCCATGCTGCGCAGTCGTCCGTTCCTGATGTTCACCGGCCAGGCCGAGGCGGCCCTGGCCCTGTACGCCGAGGCGTTCGCCGATTTCCGGCTGCTTGCCCTGCAACGCCATCCCGACGGCGCAGGGGCGGGAGTGCCCGGCCAGGTGCGGCAGGCGACCTTCATGCTCGGCGGCACCAACTATCTGTGCTTCGACAGCCTGGATGTGCACGACTTCACCTTCAGTCCGTCGATCTCGCTGTTCGTCGAGTGCGGTGGCGCCGAACAGTTCGAGCGCGCGGCGCGCGTGCTGGGCGAGGGCGGGCACTGGCTGATGCCGGTGGGCGACTACGATTTCAGCAACCGCTACGGCTGGGTGCAGGACCGGTTCGGTGTGTCCTGGCAGTTGAGCCTGGGGCAGATGCCGGATCCGTGATCGGTCCGGCCGCTGCGCTCGCCGGGCATGGCCCGGCGCTACCGTAAACGAAAACGGCCCGCTTGCGCGGGCCGTTCCGTCAATCACGCTTCGACTTCATCGTCCTTGTAGGCGTCGACCGGGATGCAGGCACACATCACGTTCTTGTCGCCGTAGACGTTGTCGACGCGGGCCACCGGCGGCCAGTACTTCTGCAGCTTCAGGCTGGGCAGCGGGAAGGCGGCCAGCTCGCGCGGGTAGGCGTGGGTCCACTCGCTGGCCGTCACCGCGGTGGCGGTGTGCGGCGCGTTCTTCAGCGGATTGTCCTCGCGGTCCAGGCGACCATCCTCGATCGCACGGATTTCCTCGCGGATCTGGATCATGGCGTCGATGAAGCGGTCCAGCTCATGCAGCGACTCGCTTTCGGTGGGCTCGACCATCAGCGTGCCGGCCACCGGGAAGCTCAGCGTCGGCGCGTGGAAGCCGAAGTCGATCAGGCGCTTGGCCACGTCCTCGGCGCCGATGCCGCTGCTCTTCTCCAGCGGGCGCACATCGAGGATGCACTCATGCGCCACCAGGCCGTTGCGGCCGGTGTACAGCGTCCTGAAGTGCGGCGCCAGGCGCTTGGCGATGTAGTTGGCATTGAGCTGCGCGACCTGGGTCGCCTTGCGCAGGCCCTCGCGGCCCATCATCGCGATGTACATCCAGCTGATCGGCAGGATCGAGGCGCTGCCGAAGCTGGCGGCGCTGACCATGCCGACGGGGCCGTTGTCACCCAGCTTGCCCGGCAGGAACGGGGCCAGGTGCGCCTTGACCGCGCACGGGCCGACGCCCGGGCCGCCGCCGCCGTGCGGGATGCAGAAGGTCTTGTGCAGGTTCAGGTGGGAAACGTCCGAACCCCACTTGCCCGGCTTGGCCACGCCGACCAGGGCGTTCATGTTGGCACCGTCGGTGTACACCTGGCCGCCGTGCTTGTGGATGATCTCGCAGATCTCGACCACCTCCTCCTCGAACACGCCGTGCGTGGACGGGTAGGTCATCATGATCGCGGCCAGGCGGTCGCTGTACTTCTCGGCGTTGAGGCGGATATCCTCGACATCGACATTGCCGTTGGCATCGGTCTTGGTGACCACCACCTTCATGCCGCACATCTGTGCCGAGGCCGGGTTGGTACCGTGGGCCGAATCCGGAATCAGGCAGATGTCGCGATGCTCCTCACCACGCGAGCGGTGGTAGGCGCGGATCGCCAGCAGGCCGGCGTACTCGCCCTGTGCACCCGAGTTCGGCTGCAGGCTGACCGCATCGTAGCCGGTGCATTCGACCAGCATCGCTTCCAGCGACTCGATCAGTTCCTTGTAGCCCAGTGCCTGGTCGGCCGGCACCAGCGGATGGATCTGCGAGAACTCCGGCCAGGTCACCGGGATCATCTCGGCGGTGGCGTTGAGCTTCATGGTGCACGAGCCCAGCGGGATCATCGTGCGGTCCATCGCCAGGTCCTTGTCGGCCAGTGAGCGCAGGTAGCGCAGCAGTTCGTGCTCGCTGTGGTGCGTGTTGAACACCGGATGGGTCAGGAACGCGGACTGGCGCAGCAGCCCGGCCGGCAGCGCGTCGGCGGTGCTGGCATCCAGCGCATCCACATCGGCTTGGGCACCGAAGACGGCGGCCAGCGCAACCACATCGGCGCGGGTGGCGGTCTCGTCCAGGCTGATGCCGACCGAGTCGCTGTCGATCGCGCGCAGGTTGTAGCCGGCGGCGCGCGCCTTGGCGTGGATCTCATCGGCGTGCACACCGGTGACGTGCAGGGTGTCGAAGAAGTCGCCAGCAACCTGCACGCCGGCCTTGCGCAGTGCGGCGGCCAGGATCGCGGCCAGGCGGTGGGTGCGGCGGGCGATGCGGGTCAGGCCTTCCGGACCGTGGTAGACGGCGTACATCGAGGCCATCACCGCCAGCAGGACCTGTGCGGTACAGATGTTGGAGGTGGCCTTCTCGCGGCGGATATGCTGCTCGCGGGTCTGCAGGGTCAGGCGGTAGGCCGGGTTGCCCTGCGCATCGATCGAGACGCCGATCAGGCGGCCGGGCATCGAGCGCTTGTAGGCGTCGCGGCAGGCCATGAACGCCGCGTGCGGGCCACCGAAGCCGAACGGCACGCCGAAACGCTGGCTGTTGCCGACCACGATGTCCGCGCCCCATTCGCCCGGTGCGGCGAGCAGGGTCAGCGCCAGCAGATCGGTGGCCACGGCGACCAGGCCGCCGCGTGCATGCACGGCCTCGACCAGTGCCCGGTAGTCGGCCACCTGGCCGAACGTATCCGGGTACTGCAGCAGCACGCCGAAGCTGTCCGCTTCCAGCGCTTCGGCCGGGGTGCCGACGCGCAGCACGATGCCCATGGGCTCGGCGCGGGTGCGCAGCAGCTCCAGGGTCTGCGGGTGCACGGCATCGTGCACGAAGAAGGTGTCCGACTTCGACTTGGCCGAACGCTTGGCCAGGGTCATCGCTTCGGCCGCTGCGGTGGCTTCGTCCAGCAGCGAGGCGTTGGCGATCTCCATGCCGGTCAGGTCGGCGCACAGGGTCTGGAAGTTGATCAGCGCTTCCATGCGGCCCTGCGAGATCTCTGCCTGGTACGGGGTGTAGGCGGTGTACCAGGCCGGGTTTTCCAGGATGTTGCGCAGGATCACGTTCGGCGTGTGGGTGCCGTAGTACCCCTGGCCGATGAAGCTGCGCAGCACGGTGTTCTTGTCGGCGATCGCGCGGATCTTCGCCAGCGCCTCCACTTCGGTGATCGACTCCGGCAGCGCCAGCGCTGCCGGCGACTTGATCTTGGCCGGCACGATGGCATCGGTCATCGCATCCAGCGACGCGTGGCCGACGACGTCGAGCATCTGCGCGATCTCGGCGTCGTTGGGGCCGATATGGCGCTCGACGAACGCACTGTGGTGCTCGAGCTCACGCAGGGAAGGGGTGTTCTGGGACATGGCGAAGGATCCGTCAGGAAAGGGCACACGCACGGGCACAGGCCGCCGGATGGCGGGCTGCGGGGCGCCCCTCTGTCCTTTTGCCTGAGAGTTTGGAAGCGCGGCTGGCCGCAGCTTCGTGCCCCTTCGGCGCCGGATCGAACCGGTCTCTCCAGAGTTGTGTTGCGGGTGGTATCGGGCCTGAGCGATTACGGGCGTTGCGCCTTCGGCAGCGGTGTTCCGCTTCTCCCACCGTGTTGCCCGCCGATTATAGCCGGTTATGGCCTGCTGCCGGGGCCGCCCGGGCAGGGCCGGCGCCTGAATGGCCGATGGCCCGGGGCGTGCGTTTTGTGCGGTGCTGCATGGCATCGGGCGCATTCCCCGCCTATGATGGGCGGATACCCGAATTCATCTGGCGCCGTCCCTGCTGCAGCGGGACCGGCGCCCGCCGTGCGTGCCGCGCATGGCCTTGCCGGACACCGTTCACATGACCGCCGCTGTTGCTCCGTCCACCCGTCGCATGGCCCTGCTGCTCGCGGGCCTGGCCATGTTCGGCCCGTTCTCCATCGACACCATTTTCCCGGCCTTCCCGCAGCTGGCCCAGCGCCTGGCGGTGGATGAGGTGGCCGTCCAGCAGACCATCAGCGTTTACCTGCTGTTCTATGGCCTGATGAGCCTGGCGCACGGGCCGCTGTCCGATGCCTGGGGCCGCAAGCGGGTGATCCTCGGCGGCCTGGTGGTATTTGCCGGGGCCTCGGTCGGCTGCGCGCTGTCCACCGATCTGCCGACCCTGCTGGCGTTCCGCGCGCTGCAGGGCCTGTCGGCGGGCGTGGGCATGATCGTCGGCCGCGCGGTGATCCGTGACCTGTACCACGGCCATGACGCCCAGCGGTTGATGAGCCAGGTCTCGATGCTGTTCGGCATCGCGCCGGCCATCGCCCCGATCATCGGTGGCTGGATTCTGCTCAGCGGTGCCGGCTGGCCGCTGATCTTCTGGTTCCTCGTGGTGTTCTCGCTGCTGCTGCTGGTGGCCACCGCGCGCTTCCTGCCGGAAACGCATCCGCCGGAGGCGCGGGTACCGCTGTCGCCGCGCGCACTGCTGCGTGACTATGTGCGCATCGGCTTCAACCCGCGTTTCCTGCGCCTGGCACTGGCCGGCAGCATCGGCTTCGGCGGCATTTTCCTGTACATCGCGTCCGCGCCGGTGTTCGTGATGCAGCACCTGCATCTGGGCGAAGGCGACTTCGCCTGGCTGTTCATTCCCACCATCGGTGGCATGACGGCCGGCGCGTTCCTGTCCGGGCGCATGGCCGGGCACACCACGCCGACCCGGCAGGTAACCATCGGCTTCTCCCTGTGCGCGCTGTCGACACTGCTCAACGTCGGCTACGTGGTGCTGGCGCCGCAGTTCGCGCTGCCGTGGGCGGTACTGCCCATTTTCCTGGGCGGCATGGGCATGGCGCTGATCTTCCCGATCCTGGCGCTGGCCGTGCTCGACATGTATCCGCACCAGCGCGGCCTGGCCTCGTCGCTGCAGGCCTTCGCGCAGCTGATGGTCAGCACCGTGGTGGCCGGCGTCGTGTCGCCCCTGCTCAGTGCCAGCCCGCTGCATCTGGCGCTGGGCCAGGCCGGCTTCTTCGCCGCCGGGTTTGTGTTCTGGTACTGGGAACACCGCCGTGAGCGCGCAGTGCAGGCCGTGGCCACGGGCCTCTGACCGGCCGCAGGGGCGGTGGCGGGCGACCCGTGAAGCGGCGCAACGGGCGGGGTGCGCTATCCTTGCGCCCCCCCGTAGCGATGCCGCCCCCATGTCCACCACCTCCAAGACCCGTCGCGACCAGCGCCGCCGCCAGGAAGAGAAGGCTGCCAACAAGGCCGCTGCCCAGACTTCGCCGGTGGAGCCGCATGCCGAACTGCGCGATGCGCAGCGCACGCTGCTGGCAGGTGTCGTGCGCCGCGATGGCGAGTGGGTGCTGGGCATGGATGGCCGTATCGCCGGGCATAGCGAGAGCGCCGCGCAGGTGCTGGCGTTGATCATGCAGGCCGGTGAACTGCACGAGCGCAACGGTACGCCGGTGCGTCTGATGTATTCCGACGCGCTGCGTGATGCCGCGCAGGCCGAGGCCAGGGAGAAGGGCCAGACCTTCGAGGAATACAAGGCCGAGCTGGCCGCCGCGATGGCGGCGAAGAAGAACAGCTGACCCGTGTGGGTAGCGCCGGGCCATGCCCGGCGAGCGCAGCGGTGCGATCAAGGACGCCGGGCA